>NZ_JCAQHY010000156.1:0-63556 GCF_059621045.1 Vagococcus sp. WN80Y | reverse complement strand
AATTTTGATACATAAATAGCGCTCCTTTCTGATTGGGTTTTGTCACTTTAATCATATCAAGGAACGCTATTTTTGTGTACCCTAAAACGCAAAAAAGGTGGGATAAAAGCAGATTAATTTTCTACTTATGTCCCACCCTCTCTTTTTTTACGAAAATAATTTCATTAATAAATGCAGTAATAAGCACAATCATTTTTGATGACGGGAACAGTCTCATTAATCATTGCCAAACTTAACCTTGTTAGTAAGAAACGAAAGTCACGACAGTAGCTTCCATGTTATTTCCTCCTTGAATCCCCAAAAGCAAGTGTTGGACCAGCGTTCCAACACTTGCTTTTATATTAATTTTTCCATATTCTAGATAGTCAACTCTCTTTTGATACCGCCATCTTCTATTTTAAAATAAGCTGAGGTCGTTTTTTCTAAAAAATAACGGTCATGAGAAACAACTAATAAGGTCCCCTGATATTGATTTAGTACCTCTTCAAGTAATTCCCGAGTCTCAATGTCTAAGTGATTGGTTGGCTCATCCAGAATGAGAAAATTATTAGGCTGTTGCATTAGTTTGGCCAATTCAAGACGAACCTTTTCCCCTCCACTTAATTTGGCTACCTGACGAAAAACATCCTCCTTAAAAAACAAATACTTCGCCAAAGTTCTGCGACTTTCTTCCTCGTGAAGTTGACAACTACTGCGAAACTCTTCTAAAACCGTTTTAGAGGGAGTCTCATAATGAATTGTTTGTGATAAATAGCCAATCTGTACTAAACTACCGATTTTAATTTCCCCATTGTCTACTGGATATCTATCAAGTAGCAGTTTCAAAATAGTACTCTTACCGCTCCCATTAGGACCAATAATTCCTATTTTTTCTTGCCAAAATACGTTAAAATCAAGTTGTCTTAATAATGGCTTACCCTCAAATGACTTCGACACACCTTTAAATTCGAGAACCTCTTTCCCAGAGCGCTGACTAAAATTAAATTCTTTCATTAAGGCTACTTGTTCTTTTTGTGGTCGACTTATCTCCTCCATTTGTTCTAATCTTTTTTCCAAGTGCTTGGCTCGTTTGAAAAACTTCTCATTATCACTCTCATGTCCCCATTGACGATAACGACGAATGGCATCTTTTATTTTTTTTATTTCCTTCTGTTGCTCATCGTAGTCTTTTGCCAATAATTCCAATCGCTTTTTCTTCGCCTCTTGATACACAGAATAATTTCCTTTGTAAACTATCGCCTCAAAATCCAATTCAATAATCGTTTCAACCACTTCATTTAGAAAGTGGCGGTCATGAGAAACAACTAAAAAAGTCTTTTTAGATTTGTTCATATAATTTTCCAACCAGTTAAGCCCTTTTAAATCCAAATGATTAGTAGGCTCATCTAATAAAAAAATATCCGGGCTCTCTACCAATACTTTTGCCAAAGCTAACAAAGTCTGTTCACCACCACTTAATTCAGTCACTTCTTGAGTCAACAGGGAAGAAATGCCAAGTCCATTGGCAATAGTTTCAATATTACTTTCAATATCATATCCACCTTGCTCTTCAAAAGTCTCTTGCAGCTTACCGTAACGCGTTAATAAACCTTCTAAGTCTTCACCAGCGCTAGCGAATTGCGATTCAATATCACGCAGCTGTGCACCTAATTTAAATAGATCCGCTCTCTCGGATAATAGAAATTCTTTTCCTAATAACCCAGCAACATTGACTCTCTCCTGCGATAAATACCCAAGTGTTGCATTATTTCGAATACTAATACTCCCTTCATCAATTCCCTCAATCCCCATAATCATTTTTAATAAGGTCGATTTACCGCAACCATTGCGGCCAATCAGACCAATTTTTTGACCTTCTTTAACACGTATATTTAAATTTTCAAATAATAGTTCCCCAGCAATTGTTTTCGTGATGTTGTTTAATTGAATAATCATTTCTTTGCCTTCTTTCTTCCATTCAAGGCAATTCTATCTTGTCTAGTTCTCTTGAAGCATCTTTCTCACCGCAAATCTAAAAATAGACAAAAAAGCCATGACAAAGACGTCACGGCTTTTGCATCATTATTAATAACAGATTTAGTCTGAATAAAATTAGCCTGAATGGTCTTTTTCGTATTTATATGCTATTTTTGGACACACTCGTCCCCTTAGCAAAAAATACGGAAATAATTGCACGGCAAAGAGCAATAAATCGTTGTACTTTTCTATTATTAATCTCGCCTGCGCTATACATCTGACCATTCACCACCTTTTTATTTTAGTAATCTTAGCATATCAAATTTTACCAGCCTTGTAAAGTTATCTTTCATGTTTCAACGGTTGCGTGCTCTCTCGAGTAATTAAGTGTGGTGGAATCGTATGTTTAATTGGGTAATCGTAGCCCTTCGCTAACATTCGGTTCAACAATTCGATAGTCACTTGCACCATAAAATCAATTTGCAAACGAATCGTTGTTAATGCCGGAACCAAAAATTCAGAAGAAGATAAGTCATTAAACCCTATCAAGCTGATGTCTTCCGGTATCTTAATTCCGAGCTCATGCGCCGCTTTATAACACCCAACTGCCATTGAATCATTGGCAATAAAAATCGCAGTTGGAGTATTTTCTTGACTCATTAGTTCTTTAAACAATCGATAGCCATCAGCGGGTGTATACTTACCGACTAAAACCCACTCGTCATTAAGTAGCTGACGTTTTTTTAGAAAACGTTCGTATACAACCTGTCGTTCATCCATCTCAAAATTCTCATCTTCACCACCAATAAACCCAATTTTAGTATGAGCCAAATCCAATAAATAGGAAAGGGCCTTTTCTGTTCCCAGTTTGAAATCAATTACAACTGACATGAACTGCTCAGGCGCTGGCGAGGAATCGATAAAGACGACTTGTTTGTCTAAGGTTTCTAACCATGCAACATCATCTAAATCAAATAAACCTAGACAGACAATTCCATCTAATTTAGCAATTGAGGCTTTAGAATGCTGCTTTGTTACACGTTGAATTTTTTTCCCATCCAATAGCAAATGTTTTTCTAAAGCAACTCTAATCGCTAAGTAATAAACATCTTCAAGTTCCTCTTCAGCCGAATAACTACAGAACAGACCAATTATTTGTTGGTTTTCCTTTTTTTTCTTTGTTTTAGCTGTTTCATAATCTAACTCTTCAGCCGCTTCAAAAATTCTAATCTTCGTTTCATTGGGAACGTTCAATGTAGTGTCATAATTCAATACCCGTGAAACAGTCGCTGGAGAAACATCTGCAATAGCTGCAATATCTTTGATCGTTGGATTACGTTTCTTTTTCATAATTGCTCTTCACCTTCTGAAAGCTCTTCTCTTTTGGTTTTAATTCTACTATAAGTATACCTAAAAATATCAGGATTGCACCAATAATCATTTGAAAATTAATTGCTTCACTTAATAGTAATACGGATCCCAGCATTCCGAAAAAAGCTTCTGTCGATAAAATAACGGCTGCTTCGCTGCTTGTTGTGTGTTTTTGTGAATAAGTTTGCAAGAAATAAGCTAAAAGCGTGCTAATTAAGCCTAGATACAAAACGGATATAAATGAGGGTGCAGAAAAACTCGGTAACGGCTCGCGATTAATCCCCAATAGTATCAAGCTACAAACTGCTGCACTTCCCATCTGTATCAATGTAATCGCCCAAGCCTCTTCCTTTTTCACAAAAATATCAGTAAAAAAAATATGTAGTGCAAAAAAAACGGCGCAAATCAGAGTTAACAAATCGCCTTGATTGAGGCTCGTGAGGGTTTTATCCAGCGAAATAAACGCTATCCCAAAAAAACTGACAAGAGCCCCTGCCAATCCTCTTATAGGAATTTTTTTTCGAAAGAATAGTAATCCTAAAAATGGCACAATGACAACATTCACAGCCGTTAAAAAAGCATTTCTTGAAGGAGTTGTATATTGTAATCCCACTGTTTGAAACAAAAATGCCAGATATAGAATGACGCCTAGAAAAGAACTCTTAATGATAGTTGGTCTAGTCAACGTCCGCAATCGCTTCATATTGACTAGCATCAATACAATAAATGCTAAAGTAAATCTAATAGCTAATATCTGGTAAGGAGTGAAGTGTTCTAGGGCAACAGCACTTGCTACAAATCCATTGCCCCAAATTACCGCTACTGCAATTAAACCTAATTGGCCTATTCGTCGATTTTTACCCATCACTTAGCCCCTTTAAATAGTTTCCAAGAAGTAAAAAAACACTTGATGTCCAAGTAAAGGACAAGTCATCATTTCCTGCTCCCGTTTCTGGATTATAATTCTCTGCCATTCCGTTGACATTCGCTAATTGACAATATTTCCGAGCAAGTCTTTCCGCTATTTCTTGTTCACCGATTCGTTTAAATGCATCAAAGAAAATATACGTTTCTGGTGCCCAAATAGGCCCTAACCAATAACCATCAACCTGATACAAAGGGCTACTACTAGCTTCAGTGCTTAATCCAAATTCACCTTCAAACTCCGTAATTGTTTGTTGAACTAATGATGAGAGCAATCTATCAGGTAATCGATAACCAATTACAAGAGGCAAACACACAAGTAAACTGTTAGTCCCCTTAATCACTTCTTCCGTTCGACTTGATCGTGCCACAAAACGCTCGCCATCATGAAGAATAGAAATTAATCGGTCAGTCAATTGGTCCGCCTTCTGAAGCCAGCTTTGACTCTCATCCGCTTTCTCAAGACGAGTTGCCCATCTAGCTAAACAGTCCATTTGCTGAATCAGATACGCCGCCAAATCTGGGGCAACAACAGGCAATCCTTCATGAAAAACACTGGCATTGTCCCAGCCAGAATCATTACCATGAGTATAGTAGGGTAAACCCAGATCACTCATACGATACGTTAGCCAAAAATTAGTAGCGGCAACTAGGCTATCATAAATCAGCCCAAGCTGCGAGGGTGCTTCAAAGTAAGAATTCACCGACATTAATTGTTCGTAGGCCCAAGCATGAATAGGGGGTTTACAACAATTATAAGAAACATACTTATCGTTAATAAAGTCTGGATACACTCCAGATGAATCTTGATGATCAATAAAGACTTGAAATTGATCAAAAGCCAACTCAGGCTGAGTCGCCCCAATTCCCATAGCATTAAAGCAGTTATCCCAGCTCCAGATATTTTGCATCCAATTTTTTGACATATAAACAGATTCTCGAGTAAGTTGTCCAACTGGCGCGACAATACTCGACCAAAGTATATAGGTTGCAAGTTGCTGACCTTTTTGATAGTCATCTGGTACTTTCAGCGATTGATTGACCCATCTCTGATAGTCATACCTAACTTGATCGTGTGCTTCTTCAAAAGAACCAGCCAGCTTATTGATTTTCGGAATAACTTGATAATTTGTCATTATCAATTCTTGCGCAGACTTACGACCGTCTAAATGAAAATGAATACTCGTATTTCCAACACGATACCAAGGTGCATCGACGATAACCTCGTCTCCGATCATCTCCATCATATACTTAGTTTCTTTCTTATAAGAAATATATTCGTAGTTCGCTTCAGATATCTTATTCAAACTATCATAACGAATTTTATGAGCCTTCAAACTAAACTGAAGGCCAACTACTTTAAGTCGCAATTGGTCCTCTTCAGGAAAAATAATAGCAACATACTGCTTCGGATCATCTCTACGAGATAATCTAAATTGCGTTTCATCCACTTCTAGAAGATATTCCTTCTGAAACACCTCATCTAGTAAATCAGTACTCCTTCCATCTTCCAACACTAACTCAAAAAGTTCACTGGGAGACTCGTCTCCCCCGTGAACATCGCGAATAAAAATCGCTTTAAATCGAGCTGAGTAAGAGATGGCAAAGTAAGAACCTTTTCTTGAAAAAGGAATATCCCTAATATCATACTTCATCATAGTCAACTCCTCGCCTTTTTTATCTCACTACTAATGTAAATGCTAAATCAAAATTATCAAGCCTAGTCTTATGTTTATCATACTGTTCTTGCCCACAACTATTACTTCCTAACCCTGATTGTGCCACATCAATCGTTAACCAATTACTAGATTCTCTTGATAATTCATCTATATGAGTGGCATCTTCCAACGCTTGTCTACTATAATCATGAGCTGTAAAGGTCACCGGTTGCTTGAACTGAAAAACTAGTTCTTTTCCTAATGGATTGGCTACACTTGCCCAGTAAACCATCGTTCGGGCGCCATTTTCTTGAGGGTAAATATACTCTGTATGCATGTCAGAGACTCGTTCCTGATAAATCCCTAACTGGACAGCAGCTAAACTATCACAGTAGCTCTCTCCCGGCCCATTTCCATACCATTTCACTTGATCAAACTCGCCATGGGTTACTAAATCAAAGCCTATTCTTGGCAACATGTCGGGTTTGTTTGTTCCACGACTATAGGTTTTTCCTTGAATATCAACCTCGACCACACCAGAAGGATAGATTTGATACGTATACGTCAGATGATAGCCCCAATTTTGATTAGTAGCAGAAGCGTCCGTTTTGACAACTACTTCAACAAAGTCATCATTCTCCGTATAGTGAAAGTTAGCTAGTTGCTCTGATACTTGAGGTAAAAAATAAGTTTCTCGCCAATCAGTTACCTTATACATATCATTATCTATCGGAGCACGCCATAAAGTCAATGCCAAGCCATCTTCAATGACCACATCTTCTCCTTGCTGCATTCGAGTTAATTTGCCTGTTAGTTGATTAAAAACAATCTCTATTGCATCATTTTTTATGACGATCAAGGGGCCATCCTGTTTAATAGTAAGAGACTCTCCATGTTTACTAGGTACTTGCCATTTTGGCTTTTCTCGTAAAATAATCTGACTCTTCGCAATTTCATTGATACCAATCTCTTTTTGAGTTTCACTAAAGTGTAGATTCAAATATACATCTCCAATATCAGAGGAAACATACGATTCATGTGGTAAAGATAATAATCGTTGAGATTGAGCAGGAATATCCGGTAAAATCAATGAGTCTTGATAAAGTATTCTTTCATTTTGCATTATTTGATAAGTTAGATTTACTCCCAATAAGCTCTTAAAATCAAATAAATTCTCAATTTCTACAACAAAAGGCTCTGATGTTTGATAGACCTTAATTGGTTCAATTACGTATTTATATTCAATCAATGCTGGAGACGGCGTTCGGTCTGGTCGCAATAACCCGTCGATACAAAAATTACTATTATTTGGCTGATCGCCATAGTCCCCTCCATATAAATAAGTTATTTGATCGTTTCGTTCTGCTTTTATCCCGTGATCAAACCATTCCCAAATAAAGCCGCCATGAAGTCGCGGGTATTGACGCATAACTTCTTGGTACTCTTTTAAACCTCCAGGACCATTTCCCATAGCATGGCCATACTCACAGATTAAATGAGGCTTTTGCCCCTCCGTCTCAGAGCCAATAATTTTTAAGTTTTCTAAGCGCGTGTACATCGTGGTAAACACATCACTGTGCCGACCTTCTCTAGCACCTTCGTAATGAATCGGTCGCACAGAATCAATGGCTTTAATCGCCTTATACATACTATCAAAATTTTGGCCTGCTCCTGATTCATTTCCTAACGACCACATCAAGATAGATGGATGATTGTAGTCTCGTTTTACCATTCGCAAAGCTCTCTCGACGTAAGCAGCTTCCCACAAAGTGTTATCACTCAACCAGTTATAATCACCTGTATTTTCAAAACCATGACACTCCAAATCCGCTTCATCAATAACATACAGCCCATACTTATCACATAGATCATAAAAATAGTGCTGATTAGGATAGTGTGCTGTCCTTACAGCATTGATATTATGCGCCTTCATTAAGCGCACATCATCTTCCATAATAGCTCGAGTAGTCGTCATTCCGCCAGTAGTTGTAAAATCATGACGATTGACCCCATTAAAAAATATCGGCTGCCCATTCACACAAATGCGTTGATTTTTAATCTCAATTGACCTGAATCCAACTGTTAAAGGAATAAATTCCTCGTCTATTGTCAGTAAAACTTCATATAAATGAGGTGTTTCTGCCGTCCACAACTCAGGTTGTTTAATCTGAGTTAAACTTAGAGTCTCCTCCCCATCTTTGACAAACCTATTTAACTGTACCCATTTTCCATCGATTAAGATTTCACCTTTTATCTCTTGAGAATAAGGGGTTGTTAGCCTTAATCGCAAGTCGAAATTTTCATAGTTTTCATCTGGAATTGTGTCAATTTTAATATCACTAATGCTATTTTTTGCTTGTTTATATAAGGAAACATCTCTAAATATCCCAGATAACCACCACATATCTTGATCTTCTAAATAGGTACCAGCCGACCATTTGACCACTTTAACAAATAGCTGATTAGCCTGTTCTTTTACTAACTCCGATACATCAAAGCGAGTTTCATAACGACTCCCCATATTAGAGCCGACAAACTGGCCATTCAAATAAACTTCAAAATAAGAGCTAACTCCTTCAAATAATAGAATGGTTCGTTCATCCATTTCTGGTAGATAGTCAAAGCTTCGATAGTAAAGCCCAGTTGGATTTTCAGTGGGTACGTATGGTGGATTAATAGGAAATGGGTACAGTACATCTGTGTAATGCATCTTATCGTACCCCTCCATTTGCCAGCAAGAAGGAACGTTAATCAACTGTTCGCCCATAACCGCCGCCGTCAATTCTTCCGGTACCATCTCTGGGTAGTCATACAACTTAAATTGCCACTCACCGTTCAAATTTAAATAGCCTTTTTGTTGAGAATCCTCAAAATTAAGAGCCGTTTGACGATCGCTATAACGATTAAAAGAAGTCGCCGGCTCCATTCGATTTTGTCCTAAAGACTGATTATTTTCCCACGGTTTTATTTCTCTCATTTTGTCGATACCTCTTTCATTAATAATTATTTTACTGAGCCACTAACTCCCTCAATAATGTATTTTTGTGCAAAGAAAAACGCTAAAATTGGTGGCACAATCATCAGAATCGTAATACACATGATTGGAATAATATTTGTATCATGAACCCCTTTAAAGGAAGCTAAGCCTAATGCCAGTGTGTACTTTGTCCGGTCCTGCAAGAAAATCAACGGACCTAAATAGTCGTTCCAAACAGACAACATATTCAAAATAGCAATTAATATCAATGGTGCCCGCATAATTGGAAAAAAGATTTTATAATATATTTGAAAGTCATTCGCGCCATCAATTCGTGCAGCATTCTCAATGTCAGTCGGAATATTCATCAGGAACTGACGCAATAAGAAGATATAATACGGTGAACCGAAAAAAGATGGGACAATCAGTGGTTTCAAGGTATTTATCCATCCCATCATATTGAATTGCATATAAAGAGGAATCATCGTTACATCCCATGGCAACATCATCGAAGCTAATAACAGCATGAATAGAAAGTTTTTATACTTAAAGTCATATCGTGCAAAACCAAAAGCGATTAACGAACAGGATATAACTTGACCGATAGTAGTCAAAACGGTCACCACTGTCGAGTTCCATAAATAACGGCCAAAAGGTTGAGATTGCCAAGCTTCGACAAAATTTTTCCATTGAAAAGCCCGAGGAATAATAGTAGGTGGGTAACTATTGACTTCACTTGGTGATTTCAATGCCGTAATTAACATCCAGAGAAAGGGTGCCATAAAATAAAACGAAAATAAAATTAAACACACATACGTCAATAGTTTATTTTTCTTTGATAATTCCATTTACTTTCTCCCTCCCTTTTTCTTTTTCGTACTCTTAACCTCAGCTTCATAAAAGACCCAAGCACTAGAAGATTTAAAGATTAACGTTGTCAATAATAAAATAATGACAAACATCACCCAAGCATTTGCACTCGCATACCCCAGTCGCTGGTGTTTAAAAGCATTCTCAAAGACATAAAGGCCATAGAAATATGTCGATTTCAGTGGGCCTCCTTTAGTCAATAAGATAACTAATGTCAGTTGTTGCAACGCCGTAATTGTCGAAGTAATTAAATTAAATAAAATTGTTGGCGTGATGATTGGAATTGTAATATTGAAAAATTGCTTGATTGGCGATGCCCCATCAATAACTGCTGCTTCATAATAATCACCCGGAATACTTTTAATATTCGTGTAGAAAATGAGCATCATTGTCCCAACGCCCCATGCGCTAGCAATAACTACCGCTATCAACGCCCATTTAGGATCAACCAACCATTTTGGTCCATCGATTCCAACCAAACTTAATAAATAATTCAAAATACCGTATTTTGAGTTGAAAATCCAGCCCCAAATAATAGAGACCGCCACCCCTGAAATAACAGCTGGCAAATAAAAAATCGCCCGAAAAAATTTAACCCCTTTGACTTTCTGTGTTAATAACACAGCTAAAATTAACGCAATAATCATATTTAATGGCACAAATATCAGCGCAAATTTAATCGTTATATACAGGGATTTCTTGAATTGCGGATCGACTGTAAACATTGTTTTATAGTTTTCTAGTCCTACAAAAACTGGTTCGCGAGTGACTGGCCAATCATGCAAACTCATAAAGAATGAGAAGATGAGAGGACCAAAGGTAAATACGATAAATCCAATGATCCATGGGGCGATAAACAAATAAGGAATCCATTTTCTATGATCTTTCTTTTTCTTAAAAGGTTTCGTAGCACTTGATTGCTTCATACTTTCTTCCAAGTTTTTCAGCTCCTTTGATAAATATAACAGAGAGACTAGTCACTTTTAGCTAGTCTCTCCAGCCTTTAGTACTTTTCTGCCACATTCGTCAAAACTTCTTTTGGTTTTTCCATTGTACTTGGATTAAATATTTGCTCAAATGACAACTTCAAGTCCTCTGAAACATCGCTCCAATTATCAACTTTGAAGGAACTCGGTGTAAAGCCCTCACTTTTAATTAACATCTTGTAGAATATCCCTTTATATTCGTCCTCTTCCAAACCATTTTCTTTAACAACAGATTTTAAAACAGGTAGTTCATAATCAATCCGCTCATTATTAGCCTCTTGATTCGTCCAGAATTTAATAAACTCGAAGGCAGCTTCTTTATTTTTTGAGTATTTTGACATGGCTAAACCAGATGAACTAATTATACTAACCCCATCATTACCATTACGGCTTGGGATTTCTGCCAATCCATAGTCAATTCCAGCTTCTTTAAGCGGCTCTAACGACCATGAACCTGTTACAAACATTCCGACCTTACCTGACTCCATTTCTGTTGAACCATCACCTTCTGTTGCAATAGCACTCTCATCCTTCAGCATTCCTTGAAAGTCATCAAAAACCTGAATTGTTTTAGAACTATCAAGTGCACCGGCTAGTTTTCCGTCATCTGTCGTGTAAGAGGAAGCATTTCCCCAAGCAAACATTTCAAAATCATAAGGGTCTGGCTTACCAGGCAAAGCATACCCAATATCACCTGTCTTACTGTCGCTTAATTTTTTAGCTTTCTCGTGTAAATCATCCCATGTCCAGCCTTCTTTAGGATAATCCACTTTCTTTGCATCAAATAACTCTTTATTGTAATAAATTGCGTGTGTCGTAAACCCAACAGGTAGCCCTAAAATCTCATCATCAACTGAATTATAATTCCAAAGTGTCTCATAAAAATCAGCCTTAAATTCAGCACCTTCTTTTTCTATAAAGGAATCTAGTGGCTCTAAAGCATCTTTATACTGAGGGTAATTCCACATATACATAACATCTGGCGCATCTTTTGCACCAATTCCTGCTGAAATTTTTGTATCGTATTCGCTTCCATATGCCTCTAAAACAACTTTGATATCCTTGTGCTCATCATTAAATTTATCAACTAATTTTTGCTGCATATCCAAACTTTTTTCACTGTCCCAAGTTGAGAATCGAACAACAGTTTTCCCATCATCTTTTTTGGCATCTTTACTAGATGAACATCCAACTAATGCAATACCTAATCCTAAAAGTGCTGTACCTACTAACAATTTCCTAATTTTCATACACAATGCTCCCCTTTGCTAATTATTATTTTATTAACTACCTGTAGTATAATGATAAAATTTACTAAATGCAAGCGTTTTTATCAAATTATTTACTAAATAAAAAAATGTGAATAGATGAACTTTAGTAAATTTTATGTTGAAAGCTCACAGTAGCAAGTTATTTTAACAAAAAAAAACTACTAGATTATAAGTAGCATTAGTCAGACACTTCTAATAACTAATTATAATCTAATAGCTAATACGTTAAATACGAATAGTGAACCGGTCATAAAGATAATTCCTAAGCCTCACTCCTTGTTTTAACTATTTACCCCTTTTGGCAATTTCCCAGCAATCACTTTCCCCTTGGCCATTGTTGCTACTCGCTCAGAACATCGCGCAATCGCTTCGGCCGAACAACTAGCCGCAACAAAAACAAAGTCCGCTTGATCGCCAACTTGTGGCCAGACACGTTGACCTTCGTTATCTAATGGGGTTACACCGTCGGTAATAAAGCCGAGTAAACGATTCAGCTCATATTCTGTTACTTGACCTGTGATTTCACCTAAACGACCAAGGCGTTCCAGAATATCACCATTCCCATATGGAGACCAATTATCAAAAATATTGTCACACCCCACATGTACCTTTACTCCGGCCTTTTGTAAATCAAAAACTGGTGGCATATTACCTCCAAGTGGGACACTTGTGATGATACTAACTTTCTGTTCTGCTAAATGCTCAAATAATTCAAGCTTTTGTTGTCCAGAGACATCTGCTAAAGCAAAGGCATGACTAATAGCCGCTTTTCCTTGCATCTGATATTTTTCAACTAGAGTCAAAAAATACTCAAAAGTAGCCATCCCCATATCCGCTCGCTCATGGAGATGTAAATCGATTCCCACTCCTTGTTCATCAGCTAAGCTAAAAGTATTTTCAAGAGAAGCTTTCATATCTCCATCTACAGCCGTCGGGTCAACGCCCCCCACTAATGATGCTCCACTTTTCAACGCTTGACGAATTAATTGACGACTATCACTTCGTAATAGACCATGTTGTGGAAAGGCCACAATCTCAGCAGTCATGTGATCTGATTGAGCGGCTACGACATCAGCAACTTGAGTAAGATAGGACAATTCAACTGCAGGGTGTACGTCAACATGACTTCTAAAATGTGTCACACCAACTTGTTGATAAACTTCAATCAGCTTCTCAGCACGTTGCGCCACCGATAAAGGAAGTCGGTTTAGCTCGCCAATCTCCATCTCAAATCGTTCCACGATAGACGGAACCTTAGTGACTGCTTTCCAAGCCGTTCCCAAACGTGATTTATCTAGATGACAATGTTTTTCAGTGAAGCTAGGCAATAATAGTGACCCTCCTGCCTCATAAACTTGTCCCGTAGTTTCACTATCCGTTGGAAGTATCTGAGTGATTGTGCCATTATCAATGACTAAGTTGACCAAATCAGTGATTGTCTCCACTTCTTCACCAACTTTTTTTAAACCTGTTTCAATTCGCACATCTTTTATCGTCATTTGGGTCATTTTGTTCTCTCCTTTTCTTTATTCCACTCCACCAGCTGCTATCAGCATGGTTGCAATATTGCCATATCCCAAACGCCTCGCATGAGCTAGTGGACTAACACCTTGACTGTCTTTAATATTGGGATCGGCACCGTTAGCTAAAAGCTCCTTGACAATCTCTTGTTGTACTTCATCTCCATTAGTTAAGGCAATAGCTTCAAGTAACGCTGTCCACCCCAACTGATTAACATGATTAACATCAACTTCCGTCTCAGCTAGTAGAAATCGCACATTTTCTAAGTGACCTTTTTCAGCCGCTGGAATCAAAGCATTGCCACCATAACGATTGACAATCTGTTGATCAGGTTGATACTTAGCCAGCTCTTTCAAAATCTCTAATCGGCCTTCCGCTCCTGCAAACAAAAATGGACTGTCTTCAATGGCATCCTGTGAATTAACAGAAGCACCATTAGCTAATAACAACTTCGCTAATGGTAAATCATTTACCTGAGTGGCAATCAGTAAAACAGTCGCTTGCTTTTCATTGCGACTTTCAACATCTGCCCCTGCCTCGATACTTTCTTTAGCAACCTCTAAATTTTGCTGAGTAACAGCATTGACTAATTGTTGATTCAACTCCGATTGATTAATCATCGGTTCATCCTCCTGACTTGATTCAACTGTCTCACTTGCTTCTGGTTGAGTAGTCTCACTACTTTTTGGCAAACGTGTTGTAGAAATTGACTCCTCTACGATATCTGGTTTATTTACTTGTCCCACCCAATAAATACCACCTACAATTACAAGTCCAACCAGTACGACTCCTACAACAATTAGTCTCTTTCTTTTAGTAATCAGACGAATCCCTCCTTCATCAGACAACTCCTAAACCAATCAATTCCTTTGCCATTCTCCTAACTTTACTTTATCATGAGTTTTATCAGATGAAAAATATTAATAATATTCGATTACCATATTTTTTTTATATAGGAGAAGATTAATTTATGGATTTACGTCAAATTAAATACTATATCGCCATCGCAGAAGCCAAAAATATTACTGAAGCCGCCAAAAAACTCCATATCGCTCAGCCACCTCTCAGTCAGATGTTAAAGCAATTGGAACAAGAGTTAGATACCTGTTTGATTGAACGTCAAGGACGCCAGATTAGTTTGACTGACTCTGGACGTGTTCTCTACAATGAATCGCTTAAAATAATTAAACAAATTGAAGAAACAGAGCGCCTAGTTAGAGATACCTCCTCAGGGACAAAAGGGAATTTAACAATTGGTATTAATACTCTCTCCGCCGAAGAACTTGTTCCTAGTTTATTACGATTTCAGGAAAAGTACCCCCAAATAACCTTTGACATTCATCAAAATGAATCTAGCATTCTCTGTCAACTGGTACGCGAACGAAAAATTGATGTTGCCTTAATCCGTTTTCCTCTTGAAGTAGACGATTTTGATGTCACTTATCTAAATACGGAACCCTTTTATTTCATTTGTGATGGCTCAGAAAAAAAAGGGCCTAATCCCTCAGATTTTCTCGGTATCGCTAATAGCAAGTTAGTTTTACCAAGTACTAAAGGTTTAGGTGTTTACCATTCAATCATTGAATATTTAGCAAAATTTCAGCTTAACCCACACTCAATTTCGAGTTGTTCCGACATCAACTTACTTTTTCAATTAGTGGAAGCAGGCTTCGGTACAAGTATCGTTCCAAAATCCTTACTAACACAACAAAAACACCGAAAAGTCGAAGCTCACTTGCTTGACGATCCGCTGTTTCGTTCTTCTTATGGCTTAATAACGCTTAAAGGTGCCTATCACGGCACTGTTATCGGTAAATTTATCAAGGAATTAACAAATGATAGGGGAGCCACTTAAAATTCAATCAACTTTAAGTTTGATAAAGTTGTATTAAGGGTAACCATTCCCCCAATTGGTAAGGTCATCAGTGGCTGTGTATGCCCAAAGTCCAAGCCATAATAAACTGGAATTTGCTTCAACTCTGGATGCTTATCCAAAATAAAAAGAAGCTGTTCCTCTGTCATCTGAGAGACCTCTTGAAAACGCCCAATTAACAAACCTTTAAGATTGTTAGTCGCTTGCAACAGTGAACTCAAATCACGAGCAAAAGTTTCTGGTGTCGTCAATTCATCATCTTCAATGAATAAAATACTCCCATCAACATCAGGCATATAAGCTGTTCCCTGTAATAAATTTAACGTACAAAGATTGCCTCCATATAGTGTCCCAAGAGCCGTACCATGATTATATATCTGCCAATTCGTCTCATGATAGACTCTCTTTTCTTGATCTAAGAACCAAGCATCATCACTCCAATAGCTAGAAGGTAATAATTCATAAGGCTCCTGTTGCATCAAGCAGTTCCTAAAGCTACTTGATTGATATGCTTGAAGTTCAGTCATTTGAAAGCTAGAAAAATGAGGGCCAGAATACGTCATAAAGCCACATTTGGCTGTAATTGCATTTGTAAGAGCGGTAATATCGCTATAGCCACACAAGATTTTTGGATTTGCTTGAATTAGTTTATAATCCAAATAAGGCAGTAATTCATTACTATTAAAGCCACCGATAACTGTTAAAATAGCTTTAACCTTCGGATCGGCAAACGCATCATGCAGATCGGTTACTCGCTCCGAAATTGGTGATGAATGTTGTAAATCACACGTCCCTACATATTTACCAAATGTCACCTTAAATCCAAACGCTTCTAGTCGTTGTTTTGCTAGAACAATTCCTTCTTCTGACAGAATTTTAAGACTTCGACTTGGTGCTACTACTCTAATTTCGTCTCCTTGTTTCAATTTTGCAGGTCTCTTCATGATGAATTCTTCCCTTCTTTTACGCCAATATAAAAATAATCTCTAAGGCTATAATACCTAAGAGATTATTTTTTAGCAACTTTTATTCAACTGTCACACTTTTAGCCAAATTACGCGGTTTGTCAACATCTAAGCCCCGCTGTAAACTAGCAAAATAAGCAATTAATTGTGTTGGAATAACACTCACTAAAGGACTTAATAAAGTATCAACCTGCGGTAAAATTATCGCATCTCCCGCTTTTTCTAACCCTTCCATAGCAATAACAATTGTCTTCGCCCCGCGACTTTCTACTTCCTTCAAGTTTCCTCTAGTATGAGAGCCCGTAACCTCTTCAGTGATAATCCCAAATACTGGTGTCCCTTCTTCAACAAGGGCAATAGTACCATGCTTCAGTTCACCGGCAGCAAAGCCTTCTGCTTGAATATAAGAGATTTCTTTCAGTTTTAAAGAGGCTTCCATAGATACATAGTAATCAACCCCTCTGCCAATATAAAAAGCATTACGCGTCGTAGACAAGCTTTCAGCTACTAACGCTGCCAAGGATTCCTTTTCATTAATCAGAACATCCATACCATTAGCCACTAAACCAAGTTGATGAATAAGATCAAATTCACTAGCCTTTTTAATTTGACAAACGCTGCCTGCAACTTTAGCCAAAATTGCTAGAACAGCAATTTGTGCCGTATATGCTTTAGTTGACGCAACAGCAATTTCTGGACCAGCATACAACAACAACGTATACTTCGCTTCCCGAGAAAGAGTTGATCCTGGAACATTAGTCAATGTTAAAGAAGGATATCCTAACTGATTAATCTTCACTAAAACCTGACGACTATCTGCCGTTTCGCCACTTTGACTCAAGAAAATGAAAAAGGGCTTTTTAGCTAAAATCGGCATGTTATAACCGAACTCACTTGACAAGTGAACTTCAACTGGAATATTTACCAACTGCTCTAATAGCTGTTTTCCAACCCATCCTGCATGCCAACTTGTGCCACATGCCACGATATAGACACGCTCACTTGCAGTTAACTCCTCAACAATTGCTGGGTCAATCACTAACTCTTCCAGTTCATTAGAATAGCGTTGAATAAGTCGACGCATCACCGCAGGCTGCTCATCAATCTCCTTTAACATGTAATGAGCATAAGTCCCCTTTTCCATATCCTCTAAATCTAATTGTGCTTCATAAGGTTCTCGACGAATTAAATTCCCTTTCTCATCTTCGATTTCAATTTTATCAGCCCAGATCGTCACTAGCTCTCCATCAACAATTTCGACAAAATGTTTAGTCTCTTGAATCATCGCCATCGCATCACTACAGATAACATTAAAATCAGCACCTAAGCCAATGAGTAATGGGCTTTTATTTTTAGCCACATATATGTGTTCAGGATGTTGTTTATCAACTAAGGCAAAGGCATAAGAGCCTTTAATAATTGTTAACGCCTTTTTAAAAGCTTCTTTTGCAGTCATTTCTTCTTTAGCCACAAAATAACTAATAAGCTGAACCGCAATTTCCGTATCAGTCTCCCCTTTTAAAGATGCCTCATTAATAAAGTGAGCTCTAATTTCTTCAAAATTTTCGATCACACCATTGTGGACTAAAACAAAGCGACCATCGTTTGATACATGAGGATGCGCATTCGTTTCTGAGGGTTTGCCATGCGTTGCCCAACGTGTATGGCCTATCCCTATCTCTCCCTGTACCTCCTCGTCAATCTTAGATTTCAAATCAGCAATCCGTCCTTGAGATTTTACTAAATAATCTTGATAACCTCGACCTGTAACAAAAATACCGGCTGAATCATAGCCACGATACTCTAATTTTTCTAATCCTTGAATTAATATTTCAGTTGCATTTTTCTTGCCAATCACGCCTACAATTCCACACATAATTAAAACCCTGCTCTCTTAAGTTAAATTCATTATTTTAATGACAGTTGCTCACAAACTCCAACCGTCTACGTTTCTATCTGCTTAATCAGGCTTTTGTTACTGCTTCACAGCTGTTTTTTGGCCTAATCTTTAGAGTGCAGTCCCTAGAGCCATCCGCCGAAATTTCGATAAACTCTCTCCTCGTCACCTATTTTAACAGCCTCTTTCTAGTCTAGCTACTAGTTGACTTTATAAATAGGTCTGGCGCTATCCTTTTAAATTGGTATAGTTCACTCCTTTTTGTTTTTATTATTAGAAACACTATAAATCATAATATTAATCTGATAAATTGTCAACAAGTATTTTATTGGTATATTGTAAATACTTTTAAATTTTGAAAGTGGTCTAGCAACATCTACACTAATCCATCACTTACATAAAATAAAAAATCAGTAGAACCGTGACGGCCCTACTGATTTTTTATTTTTAGTTACTCTATGCCTATCTCTTCACGAACCACATCCGCGATGGTATCCACATAATAGTCAACTTTTTCTTGAGTCGGAGCTTCAGCCATAACACGTAACAATGGTTCTGTCCCAGAAGGTCGAACTAAAATACGACCATCGCCATTCATTTCAGCTTCCGCTTTATCGATAGCTTTTTTGATTGCTGGCACCTCCATCGCACCATGCTTATCAGACACTTTAATATTCACTAATTTTTGTGGGTATTCTTTCACTTCGCTAGCTAATTCCGATAAAGTCTTACCCGTTTCGCGCATGACATTAATCAATTGAATCCCCGATAACAGCCCGTCTCCTGTCGTATTATAGTCTAGGAAAATCATGTGACCAGACTGTTCACCACCAAAGTTATAGCCATTTTTACGCATCTCTTCAACTACATAACGATCTCCAACTTGAGTTGCTAAAGCCACCATTCCTTCAGATTCTACTGCCTTATGAAACCCTAGATTACTCATAACTGTAGAAACAATCGTATTCTTTTTCAGACGACCTTGTTCAAATAAATATTTACCACAAATAAACATAATTTTATCGCCATCAATAATATTCCCTAATTCATCGACTGCTATAACCCGATCGCCATCACCATCAAAGGCTAGCCCTAAATCAGCTTGTTTTTCAACCACTAACTTGGCAAGTGCCTCAGGATGTGTTGAGCCAACACCATCGTTGATATTAATCCCATTAGGTGTTGTACCCATCGTATAAAAATCTGCCTCTAAATCAGCAAATACACGATTAACTAAAGGTGTTGTTGCTCCATTGGCCCCATCTAAACAAACCCGAATATTGTCAAAATCACCCTCGACTGTGTCTGTTAAGAATTGAGAATACTTCAAGATACCTTCTGGAAATTCATCAACTGTCCCTAATCCCTCTGCCGCTGGGCGAGGTAATGTATCAACCTCAGCATCCAAGAGAGCCTCAATTTCTAATTCTTGATCATCAAGCAATTTAAACCCGTCAGGACCAAAGAATTTGATCCCATTATCTAAAGCAGGATTGTGCGATGCAGAAATCATCACTCCCGCTGCCGCTTTTTGTAAACGTGTCAAGTATGATACTCCTGGCGTTGAAATAACCCCTAATTGAAAGACTTCAATCCCAACAGATAATAGACCTGAAATCAACGCGTGCTCCAGCAATTGTCCTGAAATCCGTGTATCACGTCCGACTAAAACCCGAGGTTGTTTACCTGATTCTTGATTGTGTTGACATAAAACATATCCGCCGAAACGGCCCAATTTAAATGCTAACTCCGGTGTTAACTCCTGATTTGCAATCCCTCTGACACCGTCTGTTCCAAAATATTTTCCCATTTTTTAATACCTCTCCAATACTTCAAAATTTAGTAATACTGTTAATGATTAATTAGAACTATCTGTCGACTTACTACTTGACGACTTTGATGATGAACTGGTTGAACTCGATGACTGTTTTGTACTTGCCTTCGTGCTAGTTTTAGTCCCTGATTTAGTGGTAGATTCTGACTCTTTTGTTTTTTCCTTATCACTCTTAATCGCATTAATGTTAACTTCGACTGCCACTGGGTCTACCTTAACATTTTCTGGCGCTGTTATCGTAAACGTGTCCGTCTTACTCTTAGTAATACTACTGGTATCTATGTAAACCTCTAAACTTGTCACTTGGTCAATCGCTTCACGCGGCCCACTTATTTTAACATTTTCATAGTTCGTGTTGAACTCAAATGAACTAATGCCAGAAGGAATGGTACCAGATTGTTTCAAAACTAGAGGAACTGACTTACTTGGCGCCTCAACACTGACACTCATTGTTACCGTCGTTGGCACAATGATCACACTTAACACATTGCCATCCTTATCCAGAGCAACTACATCCACTCGCTTCGATAAATCATCTGACAAATCACGATCATCATCTAAAGAGGCAACTACTTGATCAATTTGATCGAGAGTTTCTGCACCTGAGGTAATCTCCACTTTCGCTGGATCTACTGTAATATGCTCCAGTGAATAGCCATTTTTCAATAAATTATCATTTACTTTAGCTGTCACATCAAATTGACGTGTTTCCCGCTTTTCGATACGAACCTGAATCTTCTTATCCTTTAAAGTCGCATGGACAGCTTGATTAAGTCCTGTTACCTTTAGTGGTACTTCATAGACCCCCTCAGAATAGCTAGAAAGGTCACCTTCCACTTTAAAATTACGAGTTTGACTATTCGATTCAACATCCAATAATAACTGATTAGCACTCCTCAAGTAAACAGTCGTTGTCTCTTCATAACCAGCAACATAATACTTATTTTCGTCATATTTAAGCTTAATTGGCACGTCATCAACAGCCGTTGCCAAGCCTGCATCTGAAGTTGAAACCTTGATTGGCTTATTAACTGAGTTAGCATTAAAAAAGAGAAGTAACGCGAAAAACAACGCCAAAATCCGAGTAAACCATTTACTGTTTGTCAGCCTATCCATTATTTGCCACCTCCTTTAGAAATCCCATCTAAGAAGGTTTGAAATAAATTTTCTTTTGGCTCAGCCTTTTCTGTTATCAATTCTCGTTTAAGAACTTTGAGATATTGCTCCTGAGTCAAATGAGTATCTAGGGAATTATTTTGAGCTATACTGACATCACCTGTTTCTTCCGAAACGATAATAGTTAACGAGTCGCTGACCTCACTAATTCCTACTGCGGCCCTGTGTCTTGTCCCAAATTCTTTCGGGATAGACTCATTTTCTGATAACGGTAAGTAAGCACAGGCTGCTGCGATTTTATCATCTCGGATAATCACCGCGCCGTCATGAAGAGGTGTATTAGGGATAAAAATATTAATTAATAGCTCGCCAGTAATTTCAGCTTTAATTGGAATCCCCGTCTCAATGTATTCTTCTAGGCCAGTATTCTTTTCAATGGTGATTAACGCACCAATTTTCCTTTTAGCCATATACTGTATGGCTTTGTCAAAGGCGTTGACCATCGCTTGATCTTTTCGTTCACTCTTATTTGCTTTTCTAAATAACGCACCACGACCAAGATGCTCTAGACCACGTCTAACCTCTGGTTGGAAGATAATAATCGCTGCAATCACACCATACGTAATGACTTGATCCATCAACCATGAGACCGTGTTTAACCCCAATAAGAAACTGACGATTCTCACAACGATAATCACTGCAATCCCTTTTAATAACTGCACTGCTTTTGTTCCCTTGACAAGACTAAACAGCTTGTAAATCAAGTACCAGACAACTAATATATCTAAAATATTTATCAAAAAACTTGTTGTAAACACTGTATTAGTAAAAAAATTTCTTATAGTATCAAAGTTAAAAATATTCATGAACTGACTCCACATAACTATCACTCCTAATCCGTAATAGGTTTGTTATCAAGTAGTTTAACAGCGAACTGCCATAAAACAATGATCACCTATTACCATGGGTCCGTTAGTCCCTTTTTCCGATTTTTGCCTAAAGGAACGTTGATAAAAAAGTTATCCAACTAAGTATACCACATTCTGAAAAAGCTGGAAACAAAACAATCACGTTGAATAAGCTTACTCATTTTTGCTTTATTTCTGCAACTATCATCCTGATAAATCGACAACTCTATATCCCAAAAGCAATTATTTGATTTATACCTTTCAATAAAAAAACAGTAGCGAGAAAGACTTTTGTCTCCCCCGCTACTCATATCACGACTATTATATGACGAATGCGTACTATGTATCCACGTACTAAATTAAGACACCTTGACTGACTGATGATAATGGTTTGAGTGACTTGGTTGCATACTATCTTGGTAAAAACTCATCATATTTTCCGCAAACATCTCTCCAGATATCTTTGTTAAAACCTGCGCTCTAACGCCTTCAACCCGCTCGTCATCCTTTGTAAGTAACTCTTTCAATAATGCTTGAGCCAGTTCCGAGTCAGTCGCCACTAGGGTTCCCAGCTCACTTTTAGATCCGACTAAGGTTTCTGTATAAGCATTTCCTTTAGCAACAATTGCGGTTTTACACGCCACAGCTTCAATGTAAGTTAGCCCTTGAGACTCTGACTCTGACGCGCTGACAAACACATCTGCCTGTGTATAATAATTAGGTACTTCGTCACGATGTTTTTCACCGGTAAAAATAACTGCATCAGAAATTGCCAAGCTTGTGACAAGCTCTTCTAATTCTTCACGCTGAGGACCACCGCCTACAATAACTAAACGCGCATCTGGTCGAACACGAAGGACCTCAGGCATCGCCTTAATAACGGCTAAAATATTCTTTTCCTCCGATAAACGACTTAGAGAAAGAATAATCGGTTGAACTGATGTTAGTCCTAATTCTCGGCGAATATCAGCGCCACCGATGACAGGTTTAAATTGCTCTAAATTGACCCCCGTCGGAATAATTCCGATCTTCGTGTGAACCTCATAACTACGTAACTGCTCCTCTACTCGTTGACTAGGCGCAACTACTCCATCCGCTTGATTACAGAAATAACGAGACAAGGCTGCAACATGACCAGGACGCACTAATTTACCGCCAGCAATATAATGCAAGTAATCCTCATACATCGTATGATACGTGTGGATGTGAGGGATTGCTAACTGCTTTGCAACAAATTTCCCAATAAAACCGACACTAAATTCCGTTTGAGTATGAACAATATCCAGTTTTAATTGACGAGCAATTCGCAAAGCTTTATAGTTTCCACTAATCACAATCCGGCGATCCTTAAAGGACATAAAAGGAATACTCGGCAAACGATAAATTCCTACTTCTGTAGAATCAGCTTTAGGATCTGTGGTTGTGAAGATATATACCTCATGGCCTAATGCCTCTAGACTTTCTTTTAATGTTTTAATTGAAGTTGATACACCACTCACTTGTGGAAAATAAGTATCTGAAAATAGGCCGATGCGCATATTATTTGTCTCCTTTTACGTCTGTTTAAAAGTACCCTAACACTTTTTAAAACGACTTGGTTTGATTTGATAGACTAATCATAACTAATTTTCATGAAAATCGTATCATCCTTAAGATGGAGTTTATTCTAAACCAAAGACTGATTTTTTCCTACAACTCAGAATATAACGAAGGTTATCATTAGAATAAACAATGTCATTCCGAAAATTGGTATAATCCTGTGCGCTCTCTCTTTTTTATCATACTACTAATATCATTTTGATAAAAAAAGCATAATTGTGACAATTTTGTTAGATTAAAAATCCGATTTATATGATATACTACTCTTATAGTCAAACGCTATTCTCAGAAACGAGGAGGAAATGGTATGCTCACTTTAGCCCTATTCGCTTCAATATTTTTAGTGGTTGTTATCATTTGGTTTGTATACACGACACTAAAAAGTTGTAATCCAAAATGAAGAGTCCCCATTTGCTAAAAATGAGGACTCTTTTCTTATTTACATCGATAAACAACTGCTTCATATGGACGCAAATCAAGCTCATGTAATGCTAAGCTACTATCTGAATAATTGCTCAATAAAATAGTGTCCGCTTTATGAGCTAAATGCTGATAGCTAACAGGCTTTTCATAGAAATTAGCAATTACCAACCACGTCTCGCCTTCATATGTTCTTTCATAAACAAATAACTGCTCATCATCTGGCAATAAATCACGATACCCTCCCCAAACAACAAGGGGATTCGCTTTGCGCAATGCTATTAATTGCTGATAATGATAAAATAAAGAGTGACGATCCTCTATAGCCTGTGCCACATTTATCGTTTTATACTGAGGGTTTAAGGCCAACCACGGAGTCCCGTTTGTAAATCCACTATTCAGACTTTCATCCCAATGCATCGGACGACGAGCGTTATCTCGACCTTTCTTATTGATTGAAAATAGAATCTCTTCTTCTGAATACCCCTCAGCTAGACGTTCATGGTACATATTAAGACTTTCAATATCATCCAATTGGGCTAAGTTGGTCACAGGGGTATTAATCATGCCGATTTCTTCTCCTTGATAAATGTACGGCGTTCCTTGCTGCATGTGCAAAATAGTTGCCAGCATTTTCCCACTTAAAACACGATACTCAGAAGAATCATTTCCCCAACGTGAGATAATCCGTGGGGTGTCGTGGTTATTCCAAAACAAACTATTCCAACCATCTCCTTTAAAACCCGTTTGCCACTTTGAAAAAACGGCCTTCAGTTGCCTAAAATCTAAAGGCTGCCAATCCCATTTGGCTTTCCCCGGCAC
The DNA here is from genome assembly GCF_059621045.1 of Vagococcus sp. WN80Y. Lineage (NCBI taxonomy): Bacteria > Bacillati > Bacillota > Bacilli > Lactobacillales > Enterococcaceae > Vagococcus > Vagococcus sp. WN80Y. The sequence continues at coordinate 38,588 of NZ_JCAQHY010000156.1, read as the reverse complement.
TTCATCTAAGCCGATATGTTCAAACTGAAAGACCATTGATAGCTCGTTTCGTTCAGGATCTGAGTACAACTTAGCAATTTCCGGCGTTGCTCCCCACGTTTCACCAACCGTCATGACATCATATTTTCCAAAAGTTTCCTTATTCATTTCTTGTAAATAATCATGAAGTTTGGGTCCATTTCCCGTGATCTCTTGATCTGGCTGTTTGCCAATTAGATCAATCACATCCATTCGAAAACCGCCAATGCCTTTATCAAGCCAGAAGTTCATCATGTCCCAAACTTCTTGGCGAACATGCGGATTTTCCCAATTCAAGTCTGGTTGCTTTTTACTAAAAAGGTGCAGATAATATTGACCACTTTCTTCATCTAATTCCCATGCAGAGCCACTGAATGTCGACACGAGCTCATTAGGGACCTGCCCCTCACAAGAATCACGCCAGATGTAATAATCGCGATAAGGGCTAGTTGTGGATTTTCGTGACTCAATAAACCATGGATGCTCGTCCGATGTATGGTTCACCACTAAATCCATAATCAATCGAATATTGCGAGCCTGACACGCTTCAATCAATTGCTCCATATCCGCCATAGTCCCGAACTCTGCCATGATTCCTTGATAATTGCTAATATCATACCCGTTATCATCATTAGGTGATTCAAAAACGGGGCTTAACCAGATAGCATCAATTCCTAATTCTTGCAAATAATCTAAGCGGCTGATAATGCCTTGAATATCCCCTATTCCATCATTATTACTATCTTGAAAGCTCCTTGGATAAATTTGATAAACAACTGAATCATGCCACCATTTCTTTTCTAACATCGTTTCCACATCCTTTTTAATCTGAACTCGTCACAGTGAACGAGTTGTTTTAGCTATTTGATTGACCCACGGGTTACCCCGCCAATAATGTATTTTTGTGCAAATACATACACAATTATCATTGGCAACATTGCCATTAAATAGGAAGAAAAGGCCAAATTGAAATCTGTGCCAAATTCCGATTGAAAAACATATTGTACCAAGGGCAACGTATTATTCTTTTGATCATTTAAAATCAATAAAGGCAACATAAAATCGTTCCAAGCCCATAAACAGGTCAAAATACCAACAGTCGCATTCATTGGCTTCAACATTGGAAAAATGACTTTCCAATAAGTTGTCCACTGACTTGCTCCGTCAATTGCTGCCGCTTCTTCCAATTCATAAGGAATTGATTTTATGTACCCGACATACAACATCGTATTAAATGCCATGCCATAAACAACATACAGAATGACTAAGCCTACTGGATTGTCCATATGGAAAAATGACGTTTGCTTAACAATTGGCAACATAATAATTGGAAACGGAATAAACATCGCCGCAATAAAGTAATAGTACAACGCTTTAAAAAACTTAGAACGTTTCATCCCTCTCGCGATTGCATAAGCCACCATTGAATTAGTCATGATTGTTAAAACGACAGCAAAAAAGGAGATGATAGCACTGTTCTTAAAGGCATGAAAAAAATTCGTCTGCTTAATAGCATTAGCAAAGTTTTCGAAATGAAACTTAGTTGGTAATGCTAAAATCGAATCCGCCATTTGTTGGGGTGATTTTATAGCAATAATAATTACCATATATAAGGGAAATAGCACAAAAATTGACCCGATAAAAATCAAAATTGTTGAAGATATATTCACTTTTTTACGCATTACGCTTCATCTCCTTCGCGTTTTTGTAAGATTCTCAATTGAAATAATGAGATCCCTGTAATGACGATAAAATAGATAACTGAGTTAGCCGATTGATAAGCCATTTCTCCGCCTTTAAAGCCACCATTATAAATCAAAAAGGCGATCGATTCTGTTGACTTAGCCGGGCCACCACCAGTTAACGCAATGATTTGATCAAACACTTGCAGAAAGTTTTTTAAAGATAAAACCATGTTAATTGTAAAAAATGGTGCAATAGATGGAAAAGTGATTTTCCAAAAGTTTTGCCATGTGTTAGCACCGTCGATCGCAGAAGCCTCATACAGCTCTTCTGGCACCGTTTGTAGACCTGATAAGTATAAAATAATAGTCATGGCGCACCCTTGCCAAACAGCAACAATAATAATTCCGATCCAAGCTAGGTCTACACTACCTAAGATGTTCGTTTCAAGAAAAGGAATTTTTAATGTCGTTCCCCAAGCCGGTAAAATAGTCGCAAAAAAATAATTAAAAATATAACCAACAATCAGGGTTCCGAGTACATTTGGTAAAAAGTAAATCGCTCGAAAAAAGTTTTTAAACTTGATTCGTGAGTTCAAGCCGATTGCCACTAACAAGCTAATAACATTAACAAGTATGGTTGAAATTAGTGCAAACTTAAATGTAAAAAGATACGAACTTAAAACATTACTATCTTTAAACAAATTCAAATAGTTTTTTAAGCCCACCATATCGAAGGTTTTATTCAAACCATTCCAATTAGTAAAAGAATAAAAGACTCCTTGAAGAAATGGAAATGTGTGGAAAATAAAAAATAACATAACTGCTGGAATCGTCATCATATAAATAGTTTTACGATAGTTTCTCATTTTGTTACTCCTTTCGATTCATCACTTTTGTCCATTCATCATCCATCGTTTGTAAAAATGAGGTCTTATCTTTTTTTATAACAAACGTTTGAACTTGAGAATCAAATCCAACACCACTTGGAATTAAGTGATCCGCAAAATCAACAACCTGATTTTTTTCAATATAAGACTCTAATGACTTCAAGCCGTCATTCTGAATAGCCATTCCTTTGATGGCTGGAATAGCATCTTGCTCTTCCAAATACATCGCTACATTTTCTTCCTGATAGAGAAAATCAATCAATTTATCAGCTGCTTTCGCTTTTTTCTTATCAGTTATTTCTGCTGATTGGGCCAACATCAAATCAACACCTGATACCAGTCGATTTTTTTCCGGATCATTACTCACTGGCATCGCGAATACACCAATCGAAACATCAGGATTTGCCTTTTTTATTTCCGGTATTGCCCAAATGCCTTGTAAATACATAGCAGATTCTCCATTAGCAAAGGCTAGATTACCATCAGAATATCCTTGTCCATAGCCATTTTTTTGAATAAAAGGAAAGAGCTGAGCCAGCTTATCGGCCGCTTCATCATAACCTTCTACAAACGTTATTTCTTTGTTGCGACGCTTCTCAAAAAAATCATCTCCTTGAGTATTTGCCACGATTGGATTCATCGCTCCCAAAGTCGTCCAAGCATCTTTGATAGTAAAATAAAAAGGATTAATCCCAAGTGATTGAAACGTTTCTGCAGCCGCGATAAATTCATCCCATGTTTCAGGCACTTTCACCTTATTTTCTTTAAAAATAGCTTCATTATAAAGAACTCCGCTAGCATTTGCTACAAAAGGTAAACCATACAGGTTATCCGTCAAACCGACATCTTTCAATATCTGAATATAACCTTCTTTCGATTTAGCAGCCAACTCCGTTCCATCGAATTGTTTTAACTGCTCTGCCTCGATTAACTCAGAAAATAGATAACTACCACCAATTCCAATCACCTCAGGCATTTGACGTTTAAAAACACGCGTTCGCAAGACAGTCTCTGCATCTGGGGGATAGCTTTCGACTACCTTAATATCAGGATTTTCTTCTTGAAACTTCGCAATTAATTTTCGAAATGTGGGGATTGCTTCAGATTTTGTTTGAAAAAACTCAATTTCAACTTGATTCGTTTCCTTCTTTCCACAGCCACTTATTCCGACTATCAGCAAAGCTAATACAACCATCAACATTCTTTTTCTAATCATCATCGCATCTCCTCTACTTTTACGTAAACGTTTAACTAAATGACCAAAGCAAATACTTATTTGCTTCGCTGGGCCACGGATCCACGCTCAACTAATTTAAATGGGACTATCTGGCTCACTATTTGTTTGTCGGCTTCACATTTATTGATGATAGCCGTTACAGCTAACTCCCCCATTTGGTATAAGGGCTGATGAATCGTTGTTAATTCAGGATAACTTAATAATGCTGTCATCGAATCATCAAATCCGCTAATTGATATATCTCGCGGCACCCGCAACCCCCTTTTACCACAGGCCTTGATTGCCCCAATTGCCGCCTCATCACTTGCACCAAATATAGCTGACATATCTGGATAGCGAGTTAATAAATAATTAGCGCCAACTTCTCCCATCTCAACCCCAAAATCACCATGACGAATCCAATCAGGCTTAACAAGCAAATTGGAATCCGTCATCGCTTGTCTATATCCTTCAATCCGCGGGATTCCCGCAACAGCGTCTTTTTTATCGATGCCAACTATTCCAATTTTTTGATGCCCATGAGCAATCAAAAAAAGGGTTGCATCATAAGCCGCCTGATAATCATCAATTTTAATCGATGGAAATTCAAATTCTGATGACTCAGAGGAAATAAACACATAAGCAACTCCTGTTTTTTTTAGCCACTCAAATTGCCGTCTATTTGGCTGAATCGATACCAGGATAATTCCTTCTACCCGCCTTTCTGCCAGTGATTGCAACGAACGTTCAAAATGTTCCGCATTTTCTCCACTATGGGATAGTAAAACCGTATAACCTAATTCCTGAGCACGACTTTCAATCCCTTCCACTATCAGCCCATGATAATTTGTCACCACACTGGGAATAATAACGCCAATTGAATAGCTATAATTTTTTTTTAAACTACTAGCCATTTCATTTTTTTGATAACCCAGCTCTTCAATCACTTCTTCCACTTTTCGTTTGGTCTTTTGACTAAATCCCTCTTTTCCATTAATCACTCTGGACACAGTGGCAATCGAAACACCTGCACGCTTAGCTACCTCAACCATTGAAATTGACATTCTGACACCTCACTTACGTAAACGTTTACTACTTATAGTTTGAACTTTATCATGATTTGTATCCGTTGTCAATTGTTTTTATTACCCACCTCAAAATGAAACACTGTCAAAAGTCAGCCCCACTATCACTTATTGGCAGGCAACCTGTAGCAATACCCACAAAACAAGCAATGGCACACCCAGTAAGGTTGAAGCAATTGCCATAAACGATTTCAATCGCTGTTTATTTTTCAAAAATAACGATAATATCCCAACTAATATCATGCCTAAAATACCACCGCCAAGATTTAGAATAACATCGTCTACATCAAGAGCACCAATATTAATAATAAACTGTATTGCTTCAAAACTAGCACTGATTAAAAACATCACACCAATTCCCAGCCACTTATGCTTAAACAAAATTGCCAGATACATACCCAAGGGGATAAATAACAATATATTTCCAATCACATTCAAATCCGTCAAATCAGTCAAAAAATAAAAAGGTTGCCAATTAACTAACCTCACGCCAGTTCGCGGATTGCTCAGCGTAGCCATAGGAGATTCTCCTTTGAACAAAATAATTGAAACAAGACTGGCCAAATAAACTAACAGCATCCCCCAAAAAAGAATCGTGATCACTAAACTTGTCCGCTTATTTTTCATCAGCTACGCCACCCTTTCAACTAACTTACTTCTAGTGTATCATTCTTTGTAACTAGAAGGATGAAATATCAGTATGGCTTTTAAAACTTTTAAGAATTTATTGGTGTTCTATCTCATTACTTTTCTTAAATTTTGCAGATTCCTTCCTTGGAATGCTATAATCAATTTTAAAGATAAGAAAAAAATGTTAGGAAACAGGTATAATGAAAAAACTAGATATTGATTGGAATTATTGGTTAGTTAGATTCTTATTTATCCTTGCTGTCATTGTGGGATTTAAGCTCATCTCAAATTTTCACATAGTAACAAGCAGTATTCAACAATTGCTTAGCACATTATCGCCGTTTATAATCGGCTTTATTTTGGCCTACTTATTAAATGGCCCTCAGAAAAAATTAGAAACACTTTTAACAAAGCTCAAGCTACCATTCATTCAGAAAAAAAGGAAAGGACTTAGTATCCTGATTCTGTACGTAATCGCACTATTTTGTATCTTTTTAATATTAAATTATCTTGTACCACTAATCATTAAAAATTTATTGGATTTGATCTCACTGCTACCTTCTTTTTATGCTTATTTAACTGATTTGACTGTCAGTTTGGAGGATAATGGAATCATCGAACTCATTAAATTAGAAGAACTATTAAAAAGATTGACTGCTAGTTATTCGCCAGAAAAATTATTACTGCAAGGAACTGCCTCATTAGCCTCACTAGGTTTATTTGCTAAAAACCTTTCTTCAACAGTAATCAATACCTTTTTAGCCTTTATCATCTCTATTTATGTACTTGTCTTTAAAGATGCTATCCTTACTTTTTTCACTAAAGTTTGCAGAAAACTATTATCCGACACTTATTTCAATCATACAAAACGATTTATTCAACATTCAAACACTATTTTCTATAAGTTTATTGGCTGTCAATTTCTCGATGCTTGTATTCTTGGTGCCCTTGCAACGATTCTACTTTCGCTTCTAGGTGTAAGATTTGCGATTACTCTTGGAATTTTATTAGGAATTTGTAACATGATCCCATATTTTGGCTCCATTTTTGCTTCTATAATTACGACGATTATCACTTTTTTCACAGGAGGCTTAAATCTTGCTGTCATTACGCTCGTCTCACTTTTGATTCTTCAGCAGATAGACGGCAATATTATTGGCCCTAAAATTATGGGCGGGGCATTAAATCTAAATCCTATTTTAATTATTGTTTCAATTACAGTTGGTGGCGCCTATTTCGGCATTTTAGGCATGTTTCTATCCGTTCCCGTTGCCGCTATTTTAAAAATAATCGTGATAGAATGGCTAGAAACAACTGACGACACCCCTATAGGAAAATTAAATTAATAAAAAGATCAGACATTGTTTGCCTGATCTTTTTTATTAGCTAGTCTTTACTTGTCCTTCTTTTACGGTCTTTAATCTTAATTTTAGCAATATTAACTTTATCCATCTCCATTACTTCCATTTCTAACCCCTCATGAATACAGCGAAACCCGACCCTCACAGCTTGCTTATAAGTATCCGTAATCACGCCACTCAAACTAATACTTTCTGTATTTTCGGGAAAATCAACATGAAAAAAATCTTCAATTTCAGCTAGAGACGTTTTTCCATTAACCATAAATTCTTGCTCCGTTAAAGGCTGAATATTTTCCTCTTCCCGATCCTGTTCATCTTGAATATCCCCAACGATCTCTTCCAAAATATCTTCAATCGTCACCATCCCACTAGTCCCACCGTACTCATCTGTTAAGATCGCAAAATGCTTATGGCTCTTTTGCATTTCCGCTAGCAAATGCTTAACAGGAATAGTTTCAAACGCAATAATAGGTACGTTAACTAATGTTAAAATTGGACCATCAGGATTAGTCAAATACTCTTTAATCAGGTCTTGCATCGTAAGATAACCAATAATATCGTCCTTCGTCTTGCGAATAACAGGAAAACGACTGTGACCTTTTTCAATCGTAAATGCTAGTGCCTCCCCAATAGTAAACTCTTCTGGGATGACTTCCATGTCAAGACGAGTCACCATAATTTCCTTCGCCATCAACTCATCAAAATCAAAAACATTATTTAAAAATTCATATTCATCCTTATTAATTTCACCATGCTTCAAGCTTTCATTAGCAATTAACAATAATTCTTCTTCAGAATGAGTCTCATTCCCTTCGCCTAATTTTAAGCCAAATAAACTGTCAATACCATTAGCCGAAGCATTTAATAACCAAATAAATGGATACGTCACTTTGTAAAAATAGTGTAGCGGAGTCACGACCCACAAAACAACCCCTTCAGTTTTTGTAATACTTAGTGATTTGGGAATTAATTCGCCAATGACGACATGAACAAATGTAATCAATAAAAATGATAAAACAAGAGAAATCACCTGAATAACCGAACTCGGAATCGGCAGATAAGTTAACAGAGGATGAAGTAACTCTCTAACCGTTCCTTCACCCAACCACCCAATAGCTAATGATGTAAGGGTGATACCTAACTGACACGCACTTAAATACTCATCCAAATGCCCGACAATATTAAGGGCCAAACCCGCCTTTTTATTGCCAGCTTGAGCTAAGCCTTCTAATCGACTTTTTCTAATTTTAACTAAACCAAATTCTGCCGCAACAAAAAATGCCGTTAAAATAATCATAACCACTAATATGAGTAACTTTCCTACGATCATTTAAAACGCCTCTTTCTATCAATAGATACCGTTTATAATATAACATATTAATAGAATCAAGCCTACGAATTTATTACATGAACAACCAACAGCAAGCTCTTCTACTGATAATTGAAAATGAAGAAGAGTGAGACAAATTATCTCACTCTCCCCTTCCAATTATTTTTCTAATTTCTCACGAATCTTTTCTTCCTGACCAGCAATTCTGGCATACCGATAAAATCGTGATTTAGCGTTCGCCACCGTCAAATCAAACAACTCCTCAGAAAGCTCTGGTTCAATACCTACAAGAGTAGAAAAACGAGTTTCAGATTTCATAAATTCCTTCATCCCAGCAAAATCAGGCTTTTTGAAATCTAATGTCATAGGATTTTTGCCCTTTTCAAGTAATAAAGGGTTATAACGATACAATGACCAATAGCCCGTATTAACAGCTTCTTTAGTCTGCTCTAAAGTAATACCACCTGAAATTCCATGGGCGATACACGGAGTGTACGCAATAATCAATGACGGCCCAGGGAATTTTTCAGCTTCTTCAATCGCACGAATTGTTTGAACTTGATTCGCACCAGAAGCTATTTGAGCCACATACACATGACCATAGCTCATAGCAATTACGCCTAAATCTTTTTTCGAACCTCGTTTACCATCAGATGCAAACTTAGCAACAGCTGCCGTTGGTGTCGCCTTTGATTTTTGCCCGCCTGTATTGGAATACACTTCATTATCCATCACAAGAATATTGACATCTTCACCACTAGCAATAATATGATCTATCCCACCAAAGTCAATATCATAGGCCCAGCCATCGCCACCAATCATCCACTGACTTGGTTTGGCAAACAGATCATGGTTGTCATAAATCTCTAACAATAAGTCACTCTTCGTTGCTTCATCCTCTAAGGCGGCTTTTAATTTTTGAGCCCGCTGTTGAGTTCCATCTCCTTGGTTTTTATGAAGCAACCAATCCTCTAACAACTCTCTTAGCTCACCAGACAAATCTGATTCTTCCATGACGGCTGCTACTTTGGCTGCTAAATAATCTCGACGAGAATTATTAGCCAAATACATACCATAACCGTACTCAGCATTATCCTCAAAGAGTGAGTTTGACCAAGCCGGTCCTTGACCTAATTCATTAGTCGTATAAGGTGTTGTTGGAGCAGCGCCACCAAAGATAGACGAACAACCTGTTGCATTAGCCATCATTAAACGATCACCATAAAGCTGAGTTAACAATTTGATGTATGGCGTTTCTCCACAGCCCGAGCACGCACCTGAAAATTCAATCAAAGGTTGTTCAAATTGAGAGCCCTTTACCGAGTTTTTCTTCACAGGATTTTCTTTTGTTTTCAATGTCATTGCAAAAGCCCAATTAATTGCCTCTTCTTTTTGTTCCCCATAAGGCTTCATTTCTAAGGCTTTACCTTTAGCAGGACAAGCCTCTACACATAAACCACAGCCAGTACAATCCTCTAACGACACTTGAATCCGATACATCAGCCCATCCGTACCACGCATTTCGCGCATAATAAACCTTTCAGGCGCTTCTGCTACCTCGCCCTCATCAGCTAAAAACGGCCGAATGGCTGCATGCGGACAGACGAACGCACACTCGTTACACATCGTACAACGATCCACATTCCACTCTGGAACTTCCAAGGCAACACCTCTTTTTTCAAAGGCAGCAGTTCCTAATGGCATTCGACCATCAGTCATATTATTTGCTTTTAAGTCACCTACACTTAACGAATCTCCTTCTTGGCGATTAACAGGTTCAACAATATTGAAGACAAATGAAGGCATATTGTCTCGTTGCTTTTTGGGAGCTTCTTCACTAGCCACCCAAGAATTCGGAAGATCAATTCTCTGAAGATTGGCGATAGTTAAATCAATTGCAGCATTATTTTTATCAACAATCTTTTGTGATTTCTTCCCGTAGTTTTTAGCCACTTCTGCTTTCATCAATTCAACAGCTTCTTCATAAGGCATAATAGCCATCAACTTGAAAAAAGCCGCCTGCATCACAGTATTAATTCGGCGACCTAAGCCAACTTCTTGGGCAATCGCTACTGCATTAATTGTATAAAAATTAATTTCTTTTTCAGCTAATTGGCGCTTTAATTTAACTGGCATATTTTTAGCCAACTGCTCACTGTCCCAACTCGTATTAAGCAAGAACGTACCGCCTTGTTTTAACCCTTTAATCAAGTCATAGTTATAAATATAAGAAGGGTTGTGGCACGCAACAAAATCAGGATTTTCAACTAAATAAGTCGATTGAATCGGTTCCTTACCAAACCGTAAATGAGACACCGTTAACCCACCCGATTTTTTAGAATCATATGAAAAATAACCCTGAGCATATAACTCAGTATGATCCCCAATAATCTTTATTGATGATTTATTAGCACCAACCGTGCCATCAGAGCCGAAGCCCCAAAACTTTGCTTGATATGTTCCTTGAGGCGTTAAATCCAGTTTATCTCTTAACGGAAGTGACAACTCAGTCACATCATCAACGATACCAATTGTAAAGCGTCGTTTCATTTCAGATACTGGCAACTGTAAATGCTCATAAACACTCACTAACTGATCTGGCGTGACATCTTTTGATCCCAAGCCGTAACGCCCACCAATAATAACTGGTCGAATCTCGCTATCATACATCACACTTTGAACATCCAGTAATAAAGGTTCACCACCGGCTCCAGGCTCTTTCGTACGATCAAGTACCGCCATCCGCTTCACCGTCTTTGGAACAGCCGCTAGAAATTCTGCAACTGGGAAAGGACGATATAAATGAATATTGAGATGTCCCACTTTACTACCTTGTTGATTTAGATAATCAACCGTTTGCTGGACAACAGGTGCAACACTCCCCATTGAAACGATAACCTCTGTCGCATCATCTGCTCCATAATAATTTACCAAGTCATAGTCTGTTCCACGCAGGTCATTGATTTCATTCATATATTTCTTAACAATAGTAGGTACATCAATATAATGGTGATTAATTGTTTCACGCTGTTGAAAATGAATATCAGCATTCTGATTGGTTCCACTAACATGAGGATGATTGGGATTCATACTTTTTGCTCTAAACTCAGCTAATTTCTCTTGATTAACTAAACCACTCAATTCATCATAGTCTAAAACGTCAATCTTTTGAATTTCATGACTAGTACGGAAACCATCAAAAAAGCTGATGAATGGTAAGCTTGCTTCAATTGCGGCCAAATGGGCTACCGCAGATAGATCCATAACCTCTTGGACACTACTCTCTGCTAACATGACAACACCCGTTTGACGAGCCGCCATGACATCGCCGTGATCGCCAAAAATACTCAAAGCATTCGTTGCAACCGCACGACTTGCAACATGAAAAACAGCTGGTAATAACTCACCGGCAATTTTGTACATATTAGGAATCATTAATAATAAACCTTGAGAAGCTGTATAAGTAGTCGTTAAAGCACCTGTTTTTAGTGATCCATGAACAACCCCTGCAGCCCCCGCTTCTGATTGCATTTCTACCACTTTCACAGGATGACCAAAGATATTTTTCTGACCTTGTGCCGACCATTCATCTACCAACTCAGCCATCGTTGAGCTTGGTGTAATTGGGTAAATGGCTGCAAGTTCGGTAAAGGCATAAGAGACATAAGCCGCAGCGGTATTGCCGTCCATCGTTTGCTTGTTACGCATTTGATTTCCTTCTTTCTTTCTCACATTAAAACCATCTATCACTTAGACCTGTCTTGCACCCATGACTAATAATCGTTATCTAATAGCTTTTTTGTGAAATAGTATTCAATGTTTCTTTGACATTATTATTATAACTCATTAGAAACTAGGTTTCAATGATAATAAGAATCCTTTCATTTACGTTCACTATGACGTATAAGTTTCACAAAAAGCTCGGATGTAAATTTATTTTGATACTAGTACTACTTAAACTTTGATCTCTCAAAGTCATTCGATGTCCCTAGCTCTCTGGCTTGAGATGGTTTAGCACAGCAAAAAGAGACCGTAACTTATGCTACAGCCTCTTAAGAATAGAGCTCTCGTCACCCTTCTTTTGTAAAAATATGCTTGAGTCATTACTTTTATTTTGTAACGAACAAAGAAATCTTGATTTGCCTCACTCAGAAGTAACCAAATCAATTATCATTATTGTGCCTTCATTTTTTCTCATCGTGTCACATGACATACGACACGACTCATTTTTTTGATTCATTTTCATACTGATTTCAATAGCTTCATTATAACTATAAAATCCTTTATTCCCTAATTAGATAAGCCTGACTCACACATTAATTTGCTTAAAATCACATTTCTTTCTACTTTCAGCGCTTATTTCTGTCACAAGCCACGTGACACCACTCGGTTTTTTGATTTATCTTAAACTTGATTTCAATAGCTTCATTACACCTTTAAAACCCTTTATTCCCTATTCAGATAGCCTCACTCATACATTAATTCGCTCAAACTCACAATTCTTTCTACTTTCAACGCTCATTTCTGTCACGAGCCACGTGACACCACTCGGTTTTTTTAATTTATTTCAAATTTGATTTCAACAACTTAATTACACTATAAAACTCTTTATCACTCAATGAGATAAACCTGACTCACACATTAATTTGCTTAAAATCACATTTCTTTCTACTTTCAGCGCTTATTTCTGTCACAAGCCACGTGACACCACTCGTTTTTTTTGATTTATCTTAAACTTGATTTCAATAGCTTCATTACACCTTTAAAACCCTTTATTCCCTATTCAGATAAGCCTCACTCATACATTAATTCGCTCAAAATCATATTTCTTTCTACTTTCAGCACTTATTTCTGTCACGAGCCGTGTGACACCACTCGGTTTTTTTAATTTATTTTAAACTTGATTTCAATAGCTTCATTACTCTATAAAACTCTTTATTCCCTATTCAGATAAGCCAGTCTCATACATTAATTTGCTCAAAATCACATTTCTTTCTACTTTCAACGCTTATTTCTGTCACGAGCCGTGTGACACCACTCGGTTTTTTTAATTCATTTTAAACTTGATTTCAACGACTTAATCACGCTATAAAACCCTTTGTCCCTCAATGAGATAAGTCAGACTCACGCATTAATTCTTTCATAGCCACATTTCTTATTACTTTCAGCTTTTATTGATGTCACTGCCGCGTGAAACGACTCCTGCTTTTTTGAAGCTACTAAATCAAGCATAGAAGGTCTATCCTTTTTAAGCTTCTATGTAAAGCTAGCCACTCTTTCTGTAATAATACTCATCTCAGTGTACCACAGTATCGCTAACATTTGTACACGTTTCCATTATTTATTTTTTTACACCTGTTTAAAAAAATAAATAGGACATTCTCTGAAACCTTTCTAAATTTCTTAGAATATAAAAATGGAATTGAATGAGAGCTCTCCCCTCCTTCAATTCCACATAATATTAATTCATTTATCTTGCTTAATACTAAGTTCTAATTAATCATAGAGCTATTCTATATTAGTATAGACCTAGGAATGGACCAGGATCTAGATAACCAGACCAAGCACCAGATGTTGCAATAGCAAAATGCAAGTGAACTCCAGTGGAATTACCTGTTGTTCCCATTAAACCGATTACTTGCCCCGCACCAACTGTACCACCAGTCGCAATGATTTGATTTAAATGCATATAGTAAGTGAAATAGCCATTATCATGCTGAATAATCACAAAGTTACCAGCACCACTCTCAAATCCTGAAGAAATGATTGTACCAGCGCGACTTGCGAAGACTTGATCGTTCAAGCTACCAGCAAAATCGATTCCGTTATGCCCCGTTCCAGACGTCCCTGTTGGATCTGGTCGGTTACCATAGCCACTTGTAACATGTAAACTAGGTAGTGGCCACTGGAAATCACCTGAACCTTGAGACGGACGATTATCCGGTTTGTTCTCAGTATCTCCTGGCATAACTTGAGTGTTAATCGTACTAATTTCTGTAGCAATTTCTTTTTCTGATTTAGCAGCTTCGGCTTGTTGTTTCTTTTGTTCCTCAGCAAGCTTAGCAGCGGCTTCAGCTTCTTTTTTCGCTTCTTCTTTAGCGATTCGTTCGGCTTCGGCCTTACGTTTTTCAGCTTCTTCTTTTTCTTTCAATAAGCCAGCTTTTTTAGATTCTTCGGTAGTTAAACTAGCCGCAACCTCTTTCGCCAAAATAGCTTGATCATATTGTTTAGTTGTCATCTCTTCTTGCTTAACTTTTAGCTCTTCAGTTAAAGCAGTCACTTCAACAATTTTATCATCAACAACCACTTTTTTATCAGCCAATTCTTTTTTATCTTCTGTTTGAGCTGTCATAATATCATTATTAGCTGATACTAATTTGCCATAAGCCCAAGAACGACTAATTGCTTCTGTAATACTATCTGATTCAAGTACAACATTCAAGTAACTGTTGCTTGATGTATTAACTTGCGCTGAACGAGCTTGTTCTTTAATTTTTACCGTCCGCTTTTCAATAGCGCCCTCTAACTTAGCAATTTCTGTATTTAACTCATTTAGCTCTTTCTCAAGCTCACCCTTTTTGTCTAAGGTATCCTGAACTTGTGTTTCAAGACTAGTCACCTCAGCCGTCAACTCAGCAAGCGTTGCTTCGGCTTCAGCCTTTTGGCTCTTTAATGTTTCTATTTTAGATGTTGCTTCATTTATATCCTTGTCAATTGTATCAGCAACAGCCATAAGTGGTGCTGATGTACCAATAACTAATGCTGATAATAGTGATATATATTTATTCTTCATATAGTCAGTATACCTCGTTATTATTTTTTTCTACATATTAGACTATAACATACAAAGGAGCCCTATGAGGTTACAATTCCGTTACAACTTATTACTGATGTAAACAGTTAATAACGTTATTTTTTTCACAAATAAAAGAAGTAGAGCCAAAAATTATGGCCTACTTCTTATTGTAAAATTTAATTAACTAAATCATCTCGATTTGTATTGAGCTCTAAAATTTTACCTGTTTTCAAGTAAACAATCCATTCACAAATATTTGTTACATAATCACCAATTCGTTCTAAGAAACCAGCAACCTGCAGATAGTCAGTACCACCAACCACTGTTTCAGGATTTTCTTTCATTTCCTTGATACACATATCGTAAATTTCGTTAAAATAATCATTCACTCGACTATCACTTTGAGCAATTGCTTTAGCTTGCGTCATATCGCCAGTAATATAAGCATCTTTCACGCTGTCAACCATAATCTTAACCGCATCAGCCATATCAGAAATTTTTTCTTCCACTTCTAAAATGCGTTCGTTTCCTTTTACTCGAATAGTAGATTTTGCGATTGAGACAGCATGGTCCCCCATTCTCTCTAGGTCCGAGCTGGCTTTCATCACCGTAATGATAATCCGTAAATCCGTTGTGACAGGCTGTTGCAACGCAATCATCTCAAGGCTCTTTTTCTCTAATTGGACTTCTAACTCATTAATTTTGACATCATTTTCGATGACATTGTAGGCAATTTCTTTATCATGCTTGATAAAAGCCTTAACAGATTTATAAACAGCATCACTTACTTCTTGAGCCATAGTTGAAAACTGAGTGTGCAAATTTTGTAAATCTTCTTCAAATTGTGTCCGTAACATGTTGTTACTCCTCCCTACCCGAATTTACCGGTAATATAATCTTCTGTTTCTTGTTTAGATGGATTCAAGAAAATCTTTTTAGTCTTATCATACTCAATAAGATCGCCATTTAAAAAGAAAGCAGTTTTATCAGATATTCTAGACGCTTGTTGCATATTATGTGTCACCATAATCATTGTATACTGTTCTTTCAGTTCAAACAACATATTTTCAATTTTACCGCTCGAAACTGGATCTAAGGCACTAGTAGGTTCATCAAGTAAAATAATTTCCGGCTTAACCGCCAAAACTCTGGCAATACATACCCGTTGTTGTTGCCCACCTGATAGAGATAAGGCACTCTTATTAAGTTTATCTTTGACGTCATCCCAAACAGCAGCAGCCTTAAGACTCGTTTCAACAGCTTCATCCAGTTCTTGTTTATCGGTCTTTCCAGCTAATTTCAAGCCGTAAATAACATTTTCATACACCGAAAAAGGAAAGGGATTGGGTTGTTGAAAAACCATCCCAATTTGTTTTCTTAATTCGACCGTATCAGTCTTTGGACTATAGATATTTTTATCTTTGAAAAGCACATTACCAGTAATTGTTACATCAGGAATCAAATCATTCATCCGATTCAATGTTCGCAAGTAAGTAGACTTACCGCAGCCTGATGGACCGATTAACGCTGTTATTTCACCTTTTTCAAAGCTCATATCAATGCCCTTTAACGCTTCTTTCTTTCCATAAAACAAATGCAATTGTCTTGATTCAATAATCGTCATAGTTGTCTCCTTACCCAAAGTGTCCTGAGACATAGTCATCAGTTGCTTGAATTTTCGGACGGGTAAAGATTTTAGCAGTTTCATCGTACTCTAAAACTTTCCCCATATAGAAAAATGCTGTATAGTCGCTAATCCGAGCGGCTTGTTGCATATTATGCGTCACGATTGCAATCGTATAATTTTCTTTTAAGTTAACCAAAGTCTCTTCAACCTTACTTGTTGATATTGGATCTAGAGCACTTGCTGGCTCATCTAACAATAAAATATCTGGTTTTAACGCAATCGCTCTCGCAATGCACAATCGTTGCTGCTGTCCGCCAGATAGTGCATGAGCACTTTTATCCAAGTTATCCTTAACTTGTTCCCAAAGAGCGGCTTGCTTTAAGCTAGTTTCCACAATCTCATCTAATTCTTTTTTATCAGTTAAGCCATGCTGTTTAAGAGCAAATGTAATATTACCATAAATAGACTTACTAAAAGGGTTCGGTCGTTGAAAAACCATGCCAATATGCTTACGCATTTCATAAACATCAATTTGCTTAGAATTAATATCGGTTGCTTCATAAATTATCTCACCGGTCACCTTAGTTCCAGCTATTTCATCATTCATTCGGTTCAACGAACGTAAATAGGTCGATTTCCCACACCCAGAAGGGCCGATAAGTGATGTAATGCGATTCTTTTCAAATTCTAATGATACCCCTTTAATGGCCTCATTTTGACCATACCAAACATGCAAGTCATTTGTAGACAAGGCGATCGGTTGTTCTTGAGGATTAAACTTTATGATATGTGTGTCGTTTAGATCATATTCTTTCATGAGATAAGCTCCTTAATGGAAAATTGTGAGGGAAATTTCATGCCTCACTAAAACCAACCCAATAGTAACTCAGGCTAGTTGTTAACATTATTATGCTGAAGTAATTTTTTTATGAAGTCTCTTTCCTAAGAAGCGAGCAACCAAGTTAAACAACAGAACGGCAATAATTAAAACGGCGGAAGCCCCTGCTGATACTTGCACGCCATCAGGCATAGTCCCTTCACTATTGACTTTCCAAATATGAACAGCCAATGTTTCAGCCTGCCGGAAAATATTTAAAGGACTTGAAATACTCAATGGGTTCCAGTTTGAGAAATCTAATGCTGGCGCACTTTGTCCTGCCGTATAAATCAAAGCAGCTGCTTCACCGAAAATTCGGCCAGCCCCTAAAATAATCCCTGTTAAAATTCCTGGTAACGCTTCTGGTACAACTACTTTAATTACCGTTTCCCAGCGAGACAACCCTAATGCTAAGCCCGCCTCTCTTTGAGTAAAATGCACTGCTTTAAGAGATTCCTCAACATTTCGTGTTAATAAGGGCAGATTGAAAAAAGTCAGCGCTAAGGCACCAGAAATGATTGAAAAACCTAAACCAGCTTGGACAACAAAAACTAAGAAACCAAAAAGACCTACAACAACTGACGGCAACGAGCTTAAAATTTCAATAGCCGTTCTAATTAAATCCGTCAACCAATTCTTTTTAGCATACTCTGATAGATAGATGCCTGCCCCCAAAGAGATTGGTACACTGATTATCATTGTAATCAATAATAAATAGAAGGAATTAAACAATTGAATCCCAATTCCACCACCCACTTGAAATGTCTTCGAGCGAGCCGTTAGAAATTCCCAACTAATATGAGGTAAACCGCGAGCCAATATATAAATTAATAAACTAGCTAAAATCAAAACAATAATCCCTGAAATCACGTAAAGGATTCCTGTTGCTACTTTATCTACTTTTTTAGGAGTCATTATTTAATCGCTCCTTTCTTGCCAATAAAGCGAATCAAAATATTGAAAATAAGAGACATTAATAAAAGTAGTAGCGCCAATGACCACAATACATTATTTTCTAGTGTTCCCATGATTGTGTTACCAATCCCCATAGTTAAAATACTAGTTAAAGTTGAAGCTGGCGTGGTTAAGCTTGATGGCATAAGTGCGGCGTTTCCGATAACCATCTGAATAGCTAAAGCCTCACCAAACGCACGAGCCATTCCAAATACCACTGCTGTCAGTATCCCTGGAACTGCAGAACGCAAAACAACTTTGTAGATTGTCTGCCAGCGCGTTGCGCCTAAGGCTAAAGACGCTTCACGATAATGACGTGGTACAGCTTTTAAAGCATCTGTCGTCATTGATGTGACCGTCGGTAAAATCATGACAAACAAAACGAATGTCCCTGCCAAAATACCGAAACCACTGCCACCAAACACTGAACGGACAGCTGGTACAATAACTGACAGACCAATAAAGCCATAGACAACCGAAGGTATCCCAACCAACAATTCAATTACAGGTTGCAAAATTTTAGTCCCCAATTTAGGCGATATTTCCGTCATAAAGACTGCCGCTCCTATTGCAAAAGGAGTTGCCACAAGTGCAGATAAAAGAGTGACCACAAAAGAGCCGACAATCATTGGTAGCGCACCAACTAAAGGCTTGCCATTTTCACCTACATTGCCAGGACTCCAATCCGTTCCAAATAGAAAATCAAACACATTGATACCGTCTTTAAAAAAAGTAGCTAACCCTTTGCTCGCTACAAAGTAAAAAATCGCCACAACTACTAACACAATAAACGTAATACAAAGAAAGCTAATGGTTTTCCCAAGCTGCTCTAGCTTTGCTTTTTTGGATTTTTTTAATAAATTACTCCGGACATCTTCCAAGACGTACCCTCCCAGTAAATTGAACTAACTCACATAAACAGTGACAAGTGAGTTTGACCAACTGTTTGTTTCGTTCAATTATCTTATAATAGTCAAACCTATTATTTGTTTAATCTCAGTTTCATTTCAAATTAATCAATTAGATTTCCTTCAGCGTCTCGCTCAACTTTCATGCTTGAGACTGGTATGTAACCAAGTTGCGGAACTATCTCATCCTGAACTTCTGATGAATACATGAAGTCTAAAAATTCTTTTGTTAATCCTTTAGCTTCACCTTTAGTATACATATGTTGATAAGACCAAATAGGCCATTTATTCGTCATAACATTTTCATCAGTAGGATTAATCTGATCGATTGACAGTGTATGAACCTCTTCATTCACGTACGAAAAAGCTACATAACTAATAGCGCCAGGTGTCGTACTGACAATCTGTCTGACCATCCCTGTCGATTCTTGCTCTTGCGCTTTTTTAGCCGTCTCACCATCTAAGACCCATCTTTCAAAAGTATAGCGACTTCCACTACCAGTTGCTCTATTAAGCAAAACAACCTCTAAATCATTGCCACCAATTTCTTTCCAGTTAGTGACTTCCCCTGTAAATACTTTTTTTAAATCGGACATTGAGATATTTTTCAAGCCGACTTCCTTGTTAACGATAGGTGTTGTTCCAACGACAGCTACCTTGTGATCCACAAGCTCACTGACATCGATTCCTGATTTTTCTTCAGCAAATAAATCTGAATTCCCAATATCAACCGCCCCCGATTGAACTTGGCTCAAACCAGTTCCACTACCGCCACCTTGAACATTAATGAATTTTCCAACATGTTTTCCACTATACTGTTCGCCAGCTGCCTCGACTAAAGGCTGCATAGCTGATGAACCAACTGCCATGACAGATTCGCCTCGATCAATTTTACACGCCGATAAGGCAACAACAGCCAGCGCTATATAGCTGAGTTGTAAGAATTTTTTCACTTTTGATCCTCCCTAATTTTAGCGAAAAGTTCTGAAACACCTTCGTCACTATTTCCCAGCAAAAACTGGTATCAAATGAGTGCTTCAATCACAACTTCTCTTTATTAAACATATAGGTTCGCTCGCAAAAAAGCAAGTATTTTTATTCTAAAAATTTTAAATAAAAATTCCGTTATTTTTTACATCACCGATTACTACCCTTCTGTACATTAAACGGACATTTTTTAACTAAGGAAAGTTATTTATCAATAAAAACAATAATTTACCAACAATTTATTATAACAATATGCTATAATATGTACGAAATCTATTTTTGACAATTTAATTTGATGGAGTATTAACTTATCTATTACAGTAACTTCCCCAATCCCTACTGTTAATAACTAACTAATATTCTTTACTTAATCTGTCCAAAAACATCAAGTTGTGATTGCTCTTAAATGATTTCAATTCTCATGTTGGTTAATTCCCCATAATCATCCAACATTGAGAAAATATTTATCATCCCTTATAAAGGAAAAAGAGTATTCGAAACTGAATACTCTTTTTCCTTATTCTAGGGTTATAGTAGAGGGGAAATTAGTCTCGCTAGGCCCTCTTTTACCCTAATCATAAACTTTCGATTTTGGTATATCTCTTCGGTTAACCGTTCTGAATGGGTCGAATCTTCAAAAAAGGACTTTCTAACCTCCTGAGCAAATGAGCAGTCATAAACCACTGCATTAACTTCAAAATCGAGCCGAAAAGACCGATTATCAAAATTTGCAGAACCAATTGAAACAACTTCTCCATCAATAATTACCGTTTTAGCATGCATAAAACCAGCTTCGTACGTTTCTATCACTGCCCCCAACTGAATCAACTCAGCAGCAAATGAATAGGTCGCCCAGTATACGAGTAAATGATCCGGTTTGTTAGGAATTTGCAAATGAGCCTTAACTCCTGATAAAAGAGCTGACTTCAACGCTTCATGGATAGATTCATCAGGAATATAATAAGGCGTTTGAATCAATATCTCCTTCTTGGCGATATTAATCATTTTTAAATAAACTAACTTAATTTGCTCATGAGTCGAGTCTGGCCCACTTGTGACAATTTGAACATCCTTATCTCCCATTGGCAAAATAATTGGGAAAAACTCTGATTGAAAATCTGTTTTTTCCTCACGTTGAGAATTCCAATCCATCAAAAAGCGACTTTGCAAGGAGTAGACAGCCTCTCCATTAATCCTCAGATGATTATCACGCCAATAACCAAACCGGTCACTTTTACCGAGATATTCATCTCCTACATTGAAACCGCCTATATACCCCGTCTCCCCATCAATCACAACAATTTTGCGATGATTGCGATATTGTAAACGAGGATTGATGTAAGGCAAGAATAAAGGGAAAAATTCAGCCACCTCTCCCCCAGCTTCAACTAAAGGTTGGAAAAAATGTTTTCCCACTCGCCATGACCCCCAAGCACCAAGCAACACTCGAACTTTCACCCCTCTCTTTACCGCATCAATTAACTCACTCCGCAAGCGCTGTCCCAACTCATCGTTACGATAAATATAATATTGAAGGTGAACATGATTTTTTGCTCTACGAATATCTCGAATAACGGCCTCAAACTTCTTCTCGCCATCAGTAAATAACTGAATTTCATTACTTAGTGTAAATAATGCGTCATCATAAATCATCATCATATAAATCAACTCTCTTGCATCCACAGTTTCAGTATGGGGAATGGGAAAGTTTCCGTTTTTCAAATCTGACATCTGCTCTTTTAACACGTGCTCCAAACCAATTTTCTCTTCTAATTGCCTATCAAATATTTTTTCTTTTGATAATTCTCTTCCCAAAAATATATAGAGAAAAAAACCTAAGATAGGTATAAAAATAAGAACTAATAACCATGCCCACGTTTGTGCTGTATTCTTCCGTTCTAAAAAAACAATTACAATAGCCAAGATTACATTTAAAATCAAGATAACAGTTGTTAAATTATTTATTATATACATCACAATACACCACTTCTCTCTTTAATCTACCCATACAACTTAACAGTACCTAACATATCTACAAATGTAAAGTCAGAAGAATAGACGACAAAAAACAACCCTAGCGAGTTACTTATCGCTAGGGTTAAGATTAATTTATTAGATTTTCAAGAAACGTCTCATAGAGAGAATCGACCCAATCGACCCAATTAGTACACCAATCAACAACATGATTGCATTAACTTGAACCACGATTGTTTCTGGACGTAACAGCGAGTATCCTGAACGAATCAAGTTAGGATTAACAATATAGTAAACTTGCATATAGCCAAATGTCATTAAAATAATTGGCACAGCAGCTCCTAAAATACCAATCCAAGCCCCTTCAAAAAAGAAAGGCCAACGGATAAAACCATTTTTAGCTCCTACTAAACGCATGATTTGAATCTCACGTTTACGGGAAATAATGGTAATTCGAATCGTGTTAGAAATTAAGAAAACAGCTACGAATATCAATAAACCCGTCGCTAAAAGCCCCCATTTGCGTACCCCATTGGAAATTGACAAGATTTTATCAGAAGATACTCCGCCATAATCCGCACGGTCAACATTTTTTAACTGTTCCGCAGCTTTTTGGACCTTCTTAATATCTTGCGGTGAATCCGCACTTACGACAAATACATCATACAAAGGATTTTCGTCACCACTAAATAATTTCCAAGTATCCCCCATCGTTTCAACTAATCGGTCATACTCTTCTTTATTACTAGAAAACTTTACCTTTTTAACCTGAGGTAAAGCTTTTAACTCATCCTCTAATTGACTTAATTCCGGCTCTTTCGTTCCTATCTCAACAAAAACAGACACATCAACAGCATCTTCTACATCTTTTGCTAATTTTGAAACATTTAAAATCACAGATAAAAAGACTCCGACTAACACTAATGTCACCGTTACCGCACTGACGGATGCTAAAGTCATCCAACCATTACGTTTTAAACTTTTTAAACTCTCGCCAACATGACGGAAAAAATTTCTAATCATCGTAGCCATACTCCCCTTCATGCTGATCACGGATAATTCGACCATTCTCCACAGCTAACACACGGTGACGAATCGTATTAACGATCGTACTATTATGTGTTGCCATAACAACTGTCGTTCCCTGAGTATTAATTTTATCCAATAATTTCATGATTTCCCATGAATTTTCTGGATCTAGATTACCAGTTGGTTCATCAGCAATCAACACTTTAGGCGTGTTAACAATCGCTCTTGCAATTGCTACACGTTGCTGCTCTCCACCTGATAATTCACTAGGAAAAACACGCACTTTATGACGTAAGCCGACCAAATCCAATACTTCCATCACTCGACGTTTAATCTCACGTGGGCGTTTGCCGATTACTTGCATCGCATACGCTACGTTTTCATAAATAGTTTTCTTAGGCAATAACTTGTAATCTTGGAAAACAATGCCGATTTCACGACGTAAAAGTGGCACATTTTTATTTTTAATTTTAATTAAATCGTAGCCAACGACATTTAGCATTCCCTTAGTTGCACGTTCTTCACGATACATTAATTTGATAAAGGTTGATTTCCCAGCACCACTAGGACCGACAACATAAACAAATTCCCCTTGTTCAATCTTAACGGAGATATTTCTGATCGCTGTTGTTCCATTTGAGTACTTCTTCATTACATCTTTCATTTCAATCATTTAACATTCCCCTATCTTTCAATAGTCACTTGTAGTCTTTTCTACTCCAATGCTCTAACATGATAATGGATTGAACACTAGCAAGTTTTACTAACATCAGCAAGACTTCATTTATTATATCACTTGATTATTGTAATTCATCTTACATTTAATTACAATTATATGTCATTTACAACTCACTGGCCTCATTTTTGGACAAACTCAAGCGCAAGTAAGCATCAATGAATCCATCAATATCCCCATCCATCACCGCTTGGGTATTTCCCACTTCGTAATTTGTCCGATGATCCTTGACCATTGAATAAGGATGAAACACATAAGACCTGATTTGCGATCCCCACCCAATCTCCAGTTGTTCACCGCGTAAAGCCGCCGCTTCTTGTTCTTTCTTTTCTACTTCCAATTGGTATAGCTTAGCTCGTAACATGCTCATTGCTTGTTCTCTATTTTTCAATTGAGAGCGCTGAGCCTGACTTGATACCACAATCCCAGTTGGTAAATGAGTCAACCGCACGGCCGAATCCGTTTTATTAACATGCTGACCACCGGCTCCACTTGCACGAAATGTATCCATCTTAATGTCATCATTATTAATCTCTACTTCAATATCCCCTGCTAATTCTGGCATGACATCAACCGAACAAAAGGACGTATGACGGCGACTAGCTGAATCGAAAGGCGAAATTCGAACGAGACGATGAACCCCTTTTTCAGACTTCAAATAACCATACGCGTTGTATCCTTTTATAAGGATAGTCGCACTCTTGATCCCAGCCTCATCGCCACCATTATAATCTAAATACTCAAGTGAAAACTCGTGATCATTCGCCCATCGAGTGTACATACGTAAAAGCATGTCTCCCCAGTCTTGAGATTCGGTCCCTCCCGCACCTGGATGTAACTCAATAATCGCGTTATTGTTGTCATAGGGTTGATTTAAAAGTTGTTCAAGTTCATAGGTACTTAATCGTTCTTTAAAAGTTCCCAAACGATTAATCAATTCTTGATGCAACGTCTCATCAAATTCCTCCTGCTGCATCTCTAGCATGACCTCTAACTCTTCGTGTTCCTCTGCCAATTCAATAAACGCTTGATACTTACTCTTGAGAGCATTATTACGATTAATAATCTCCTGAGCTGCATCATTATCATCCCAAAAACGTGGATCGGCCATCCGCTCCTCATTTCCGGCAATCTGTTCTTCCAAGTCGTCTAAGTCAAAGAGACCTCCTGAAATCACCAATTTTTTGTTTGGTATTTTCAATCTCGTTTTTTAATTCACTGATTTCCATGCCTTTTCCTCCTACACCTCTGGGTTTTGACAGCAGTCATTTCAGCACGGTCTCCCGGTTGAATCACAACTAGCCGCTATCTCCCAATTCTTGCTATTATAACTAGCAAACGGTCTAATAACCAATTATCTCCACTTACAATTGTACAGTTTTTTTCTAAATTTTCTACTACAATGCTTTGCCTTTTTTAGTAATCTTATGCCAGTCTCACAATTATCAAACAAAATGACAGGTTATCTCCTCGCCATCCTGTATTAATCTGACTCGCAATACAAAAAGCAATGCGGTCTGGAGGCTTCCAAACCGCATTGACTAATTAGTCGTTTTTACCGTGGCAATTTTTATACTTTTTGCCGCTGCCGCATGGACACAAATCATTACGCCCTACTTTATCAACTTGACGAGGTTTTTTACGTTGATCAGAGTCAACTCGACCTTCTTCCTCAGTTGGATGAACTGCTTCACCTTGAGCTACCTGCTCCCGTTGTACATTTTGTCTAATTTCAGCTTTCATGAATAAACGGGTCGTATCGAATTCAATCGCACCAATCATTGTTTCAAACATTTTATACCCTTCTTGTTGATACTCAACAAGTGGGTTATTTTGTCCATATGCTCGTAAACCAATAGACTCACGCAATTGATCCATTGCATCAATGTGATCTGTCCATTTCATATCTACTACACGTAAAATTACAACTTTTTGGAACTCAAGTAATTGTTCGCTACCATTTAAAATATCCGCTTTTGCTTGGTAAACAGCTTTTGCTTGATCGAATAACATCGCTTTGATCTCAGCTGGTTTTTTACCTTTAATATCTTCAACACTAATTGAATCTTCATGGACTAGACACGAACGAGCAAAATCAACAATTCCCTCATAGTTCCAATCTTTTTCATTTTCAAAAGCTGTATGATCATCAACACTGCGATTAATCGTGCGTTCAACCATCCCTAGAAGCACATCAGTTAGACTATCGTCTTCCATAATAACTTGGTTACGTTGACCGTACATGATTTCACGTTGTTCACGCATTACATCATCGTATTGTAGTACATTCTTACGAGTGTCATAGTTATTACCTTCCACTCGTTTTTGAGCAGACTCCACTTGTTTTGATAACATCTTACTTTGGATAACTGCGTCATCTTCTTCGATCTTGAAACGATCAAGCATTGCTTTTACGCGATCAGAACCAAAGCGTTTCATTAAGTCATCTTCTAATGATAAATAGAATTGAGTCACACCCGGGTCACCTTGACGACCAGCACGACCACGTAACTGATTATCAATACGACGAGACTCATGACGCTCAGTCCCGATAACCGCTAAACCACCTAATTCTTTAACACCCAAACCCAATTTAATATCTGTCCCACGCCCAGCCATATTGGTAGCGATTGTTACTGCCCCTTTTTGACCTGCGTTTAAAATAATATCTGCTTCTTTAAAGTGATTCTTAGCATTTAAAACTTCATGAGGTACTTTTTCACGATTTAATAGCTGTGATAAGTATTCTGACGTCTCAACCGCCACTGTTCCCACAAGAACAGGTTGGCCTTTACGGTGACGCTCTTTGATATCAGCCGTCACAGCATTAAATTTACTTTCCAATGTTGGGTAAAGTAAATCAGGGCGATCATCCCGAACAATTGGACGGTTAGTAGGAATTTGAATAACTTCGATATTATAAATCTCACGGAACTCTTCTTCCTCTGTCTTAGCAGTCCCCGTCATACCTGATAGTTTTTTATACATCCGGAAATAGTTCTGGAACGTAACGTTAGCCATTGTTTTGGTTTCATCTTCGATTTCTACAGCTTCTTTAGCTTCAATCGCTTGGTGAAGACCGTCAGAATATCGACGACCATCCATAATACGACCAGTAAATTGGTCAACAATCATGACTTTGCCATCTTGTACCACGTAATCAATATCACGTAACATGATATAGTTGGCGCGTAAAGAGTTGTCAACATGATGCGTCAACGCTGTGTTATCAATATCGTATAGATTATCAATTCCAAATGTTTCTTCTGCTTTTGAGATTCCTTCTTCAGTCAAAGCAATTGTTTTTGATTGAACATCAATTTTATAATCTTCTTCTGCAACTAAACGCTTCACAAAGTTATCTGCACGCGCATATAGAGCCGTTGATTTTTCAGCTTGACCAGAAATAATTAATGGTGTTCTCGCCTCATCAATTAAAATTGAATCAACCTCATCGACAATGGCGTAGTTTAGTGGACGTTGTACCATTTGTTCACGGTAAACTACCATGTTATCACGTAAATAATCAAAACCTAATTCATTATTCGTACTGTAAGTGATGTCACAAGCATATGCGTGACGTTTCTCTTCAGACGATTTAGAATTCAAATTAAGACCAACTGTCAATCCAAGGAAATTGTACAATTCCCCCATTTCGCTAGCATCACGTGTTGCCAAATACTCATTAACCGTTACAACGTGAACCCCTTCGCCTGTCATAGCATTTAAGTATACAGGCATTGTAGCTGTTAATGTTTTACCTTCACCAGTCTTCATCTCAGGAATATTTCCATCATGTAGGACGGTTCCCCCCATTAACTGAACTTTGTATGGGTACAGTCCCAACACACGTTTAGATGCTTCGCGAACTGTCGCGAAAGCCTCTGGTAATAATTGATCAAGTGTTTCACCTTTTTGATATCTTGCTTTGAACTCCTCAGTTTGAGCTTTCAATTGCTCGTCACTCAAAGCTTCCATTTGTTTTGCATAGCTATCAACCTGATCTGCTATTTTTTCTAAGCGACGTAACTCTTTTTTGTCGCTTTCGATAATTTTTTTAAGAAAATTAGCCATCTTGTCTTTCCTTTCCTAAATAGAATAAAACTGATTACATTTTATCTACATGTCATAATAAATATTGAGATATTACCCCATCTTTTTTATTCTAGCATTTTTGAGCAAAAAATGAAACATTTTTTAAAGATATCCTGCCTTTAGCAAAAAATTAGTCCTGTTTATTTACAGCATCATTGAAAAACACTCATGTTTCACTCTGACTCATTCAATGTAAAAATCTCTTTCATAAATAGACTAGCTAACGTGGCAATCATTTCTATCACTTTCCAACTCAATACGCTATAATGTTAGAAGACCTAAAGTTAATTTTGAAAGGATTCCTTATATGACAAAACAACTCCTAACTTTTGTAGTGTGTCTTGTTATTTTATTAACGGGATGTGGCACTTTAAAAAAAGCTAACATCAATAATACAAGCACTATACCACAACCAACACTGAATTTAAACACGCAACGGCCAATTATTTTTCTCCATGGCAGTGGCGGCTCAGAAAATGATTTAGTCCCTTTTGCTGATCGTCTGACACTCAACAGCTCGCTCCCTACAAGCCAGCTAAGAGTAACTATCAGTAAGGACCATCATATAACTTACTTAGATAGCTTAACGGATAAAAAGCAAACCCCGCTAATTTTTGTTGGTTTCGAAGACGATAATGCGCCCATTGAAGAATGGTCTGAAGGCCTTGCCACTTTTCTAAAAGAGCTAGTTCAATACTATCACTTTGAAAAGATTGATTTAGTCGGTTTTTCCAACGGTGGTTTGGCGGCCGGCTACTATGCAGAGACCTACTCTAACACTGGAGGGCTGCCGCAACTCCAAAAACTCATTATGATCGGTGCCCCCTTTAATGATTTGGAACCACTAAACAATGAGGAAACACTTGATTTCTCTGATCGTAGCAATCAAGATCCCTACTTTGATAAATTTTTACAAAAGAAAAAAGAAATTTCCCCTACTTTAGCTGTTTTAGCAATTGCAGGAGATGTCGAAGATGACTCAATGTCAGATTCAGTTGTACCTGTAACCAGTGCCTTAGCTTCACGGTTTATTTTTCCAGAATACGCTCTTTCTTACGAGGAGAAATTAAGTAAAGGCGAAGCTGCTAACCATGTTGGGCTCGTCAGCAATAACCAAGAGGTTGACGACTGGGTCAGTACTTTCCTATTTAACACACCTGATCCCTCTAAAAAGGTTGAGCCACAATTAATTGCCTCTGAGTAAGCCTCAAATAATAGTAACTTTCCGAATAAAAAAAGGTAAAAATTCGATTTGAATTTTTACCTTTTTATTTAATTTATTAACGATTAATTGGTCTCGATTAAGCCGTACTTACCGTCTTTACGGCTATAAACAATACTTGTGCCATTCGTTTCTGCATCTTCAAAGATAAAGAAATTATGACCTAACATGTTCATTTGTAATACTGCTTCTTCGCTGTCCATTGGTTTTAATGATAGGCGTTTAGTCCGAACTATTTCAAGCTCTTGTTCTTTCGATTCTGTTTCTGTTTCTGCTTCTGCTTGATTATTTAAGAAAACTGCCGCTGTTTGTGTATCGACAGCCACCTCACGTTGCTTACGATTAATTCTTGTTTTAAATTTGCGAATTTGTCTTTCTAATTTATCAACAACTAAATCAATACTTGCATATAAATCATGAGACGTTTCTTCTGCTCTCAACACAATATATGGTAGTGGAATGGTTACTTCCACTTTGGCATTTTTATCTGAATAAACTTTCAAATTTACATGAGCTGTTGCTTCAGGAGAACGTTCTTTATCAAAATAGCGCTCTAATTTAGACACTCTTTTTTCAACATAAGCTCTAATAGCATCCGTTACCTCAATATTTTCTCCTCTAATGTTAAATTTTAGCATAGCAATTACCCCTTTCGTCTACCAATAGAAAGAAACTGGAAAGGACCACTCTCTCCAAGTGTTTCTTCTTACTCTCATTATAACTAAGTTTCGACTAAAACACAATTATTGTTCTCTGTTTTTTAAAATAAGGAGGAGAGCCATTGATTCCGCTTACTTCCTAACAACTTATTAGCCCATCGACCTGAAATTAATTGATTTCACCGAGCAAGAGACACCGTTTTAATTTCCTTAGGTCTTCCCAACTCGATACATTGCCTCGCATGCATCATTGTTCTTCCAGTTGTATAGACGTCATCAACTAGTAAAACACGCTGATCAATAATCATTCCAACACTTTTCTTCGGTAGATAAAAGCTCTGCTTAGTTTGTAGTCGAGCTTTTCGCGTTTTACTAGACTGCCTTCCATCTTCAGGCTTTTTTTTCACTAGTAACTGGTACGAAACATTAGCCGCCTTTAATAATTCCTCTACTTGGTTAAACCCTCTTGATTTTAATCGCTTTTTGGATAGCGGAATTGGTATAACGAGCCAACCGATT
The DNA here is from genome assembly GCF_059621045.1 of Vagococcus sp. WN80Y. NCBI lineage: Bacteria > Bacillati > Bacillota > Bacilli > Lactobacillales > Enterococcaceae > Vagococcus > Vagococcus sp. WN80Y. The sequence continues at coordinate 7,993 of NZ_JCAQHY010000156.1, read as the reverse complement.
TGCTTGGCAAAATAGCTCGCGATAGCCGGGCTAAAAGAACGAGCCAAATTTATATCTCCTTTAAACTTATATTGCTGAAACCAATCATGAAGTGCTTCATCATAGCAAAAAAGACTCTCATGCTTAATCCCTGTCTCTGGATAAAGCTCTTGCCAATCGTGACAATCTGAACAGTATCCACTTACAGATGGTTTGTCACAGCCTTGACATTTTGGAAATTGATTATTTAAAGTAAACAATCGCTGGCAAGTTACACATAATTCTTTAGCTTGAATGGGACGAAAAGAAAATAGCTCAACTAAGGACAGGTTGTTAGCAAAAAATTGTTGGCAGTATAGACACTTCATTCCTTAATCAAACCTTCCTCTCTTGCTAATTGATTTAGCGAACGAATCTCACTAATTGCTCCTTTCATGGCCTTCGTCCAACCATCGTGAATAAAATAAACATGACCATGAGGGTCAGTAAAACTTCGCCCAGCCCGACCCGCTATTTGAATTAGACTTGCTTTATTAAAAACAGCATGATTACTACCAATCACAATCACGTCAATATTTGCAAAAGTAACGCCTCTTTCCAAGATTGTAGTCGTTAAAAATAAATCATAGTTTGCTTCTCGCATCTCACTGATTTTTTCATGACGCTGATCGTCTTTCGAATGAGCCGAGCCAATCCGTGAATCAGGGAACTCCATTTGCAAAACTAGAACCATTTTAGTTAACCATTCGATTGTCGGACAAAAAATTAGTGTTCGTCGCCCCATTTTCAATTGCTTAATTAGCAATCTTTTGCACGCAACTGATACGAGTTGTCGACTAGCCATCTTTTTCCAGCTATTTACCCAGATTAATTCAGGAACTGGCAACGGATGCCCATGAAAACGAACAGGTAAAACTATTTTTTCTAGCGATCCATCAGTCACCTGCTTCTCTAGTTCAGGTGTAGATGTGGCTGTCAACATAATATGAGCAGCCTTTGCTTTTTTAGCATTTTCGACAGCAACATGCAAGAGGGGATTACCGATAAATGGAAACGCATCGACTTCGTCTACAATCAACACATCAAAGGCCTGATAAAAGCGCAATAATTGATGCGTTGTACACACAACCAATGAAGAATAATGATATGGCAGTTCTTGTTTGCCATGTAATAAGGCAATCCTAACTTCTGGAAAAACCCTCTGCAAGCGAGGAAACAACTCTAAACAAACATCTACCCGCGGCGAAACAATACCAACACGCCAGCCTCTTTCTAGAGCCAATTGGACTCCTTTAAACATCATTTCAGTTTTTCCAGCCCCAGTCACCGCATGAACCAATAACGTTTGACGTTTCCGGACAACTTCTAAAAGCCGTTCTGAAACAACTATCTGGCTAGCCGTCAATCGTCCTGGCCATTTCATAGCTCCTTCATTCAGGGGCTTAGGTCGTTTACTTGTCCCATAGAACTGTAAGTTGCTTTGTACGCGACCTAACTGGATACAAGCTGGACAATAATAAAACGTTTCATAGACATTAACAATTTTCACTTTCTCTCGCTCATGCCATGTCTCACAACGTAAACATTGAATTGAGTCCTTATCTCTTAGCATTGTAGGATAGCAATTAATTTGATCGCATTTTAAAGCCCCCCTCAGACTTTTCGGAATTTCCTCTAACAACAACCGTCTTCCTGAAAAAAAACCTAGCTTATCCATCGTTTCCTCCTCAAAATAACACTTTACTCATACATACTTTCGCAACTCTCGTTATGTTTCATTTATTTTTATAGAAGAGTTTGCGCAAATGGACTATACTTACACTATACTATTAAGAAAGGATGATAAAATTGAAAACACATATTAATCTACCTTCCAAAGATGGCGTAACCTCTCTTCATTTAGTCCAGTGGAAACCGGAAGCCCCGAACGCGATTTTACAAATTATCCATGGTATGGCGGAATTTATTGAACGATATGATGAATTTGCTACTTTTCTCACACAACATGGTTTTTTAGTGATTGGTCATGATCACTTAGGTCACGGGCAATCAGTAGCCCCTGATAATCCCCTTTACGGTTATTTTTCAGACTCACAAAGTCCTAATATATTAATTAAAGATGCTCATCAAGTGACTGAGTTCATTCAAGGAAAATATCCTGAATTACCCATAGTTGTTTTGGGACATAGCATGGGCTCCTTTGTTTTGAGAAACTATTTAACCCGCTACTCACAGTCACTCCAAGGAGCAATTATCATGGGAACGGGGGGACGTCGCCCTGAGTTAAAATTTGCTCTCCCCTTAGCAAAAGCCCTTAACAAACAACAACCCAAAGCGATCAATCACTTTTTTGATAAAATGGCTTTCGGCAGTTTTTCGAAGCATTTTCCAGAAAAACGATCAGCTTTTGACTGGCTAACCAAAAATCCCGATAATGTCGATAACTATCTCAATCACCCTCATACTGGATTTACTTTCACAAATAATGGCTTTTATACACTATTCACTTTAATGGATAAAGCGACTGAACCTAATTGGTTTAATGAGGTGTCCCGTGACCTCCCTATTTATATTACAAGTGGGGAACAAGATCCTGTTGGCAATTTTGGTAAAGGGCCACGAGAAGTTGCTAATGAGCTAGCAGCAGCTGATTTTAAAGATGTTACCTTACATTTATATCATGACTTACGCCACGAAATTCTTAATGAGAAAGAAAAAGAAATTGTTATGACTGATATTTTAGTTTGGCTTGAGCGTCACTTATAAAAATTAATTAAATAAGCACAACAAACAGAAAAAGACAATCAAGCCTCTATCTCAGCTTGGTTGTCTTTTTCTCTCGCAGCATTTTGTAAAATAATGTCGACCAATTTCATTTGTGGGACATTCAGCTGTCGACCTTGGATTATTGCTTCTAATCGAGCGAAATCACTCGCTTCCCTCTGATAAAAAGCGACTAAACTAGCGACTGAATCAGGGGAAAAAGTCTGAGGTCCCAGATCAAACTGTTTAAAGACCTTTAAGGCTCGACTATCAAAGGCTGGCACACACCCTAATGTTCCCAGTAAAATTTTTGTAATAAGTTGTTGAGAAACAGGACTTTCTGGTTCTTTTTTACCTACTCTCGCATAAGTTTCTAGTCTAATTTGATGATAAATAGCTGTGATTTTTTTAGTTAGTTCAAACAGCTTTTCCTGATTCTCAGTCATTCCCAGCGCTTGACTAGAAATGCCACTGAGAACATGATAGGTAGGCTCACAAATGAGCTGAATCGCTTCACGGTGAACTTTGTAGCCATTTTGCAAAATAAATGATGACCCATGATACATATTCGCTTGAGCTAAATAGACACTTAGATGAAGAGATAACATATTATAATCCGTTGCTGTTAACGAACGGTAACGACTGTCACAAAAATAATTAAAACAGTGATACCAGACCCATTCTTCCTGATTTTCCCGCTCTAATAACCCTTCTAAATAACGACTACCAACTGCTTGGGCGTTAAAATTCTTCACTCTACCACTACCTTCCAGCACTCCTTATTAAATAGTATACAGGAGTGTTATCAAAAGAAAAGCATGGCTTCCCCCAAAAAGGGGCCACCATGCTTAGAAATCTTAATTATTTAGAATAAACCTCGATTCCCACCTTTTTAATGATGTTGATTAGCTCAGAAGGACGATCAAAAAATTCTTCTAGAGCGACCTCTTCCTGACCATTCAAAAAAGTCTTAACTCCTAGCGGAATATGGTAACAATTCCCATCAAAGTTGACACGAGTCTCTGAACCATCTACATGCTCAATAATCAACTCACGATATCCCAGCATTTTGACTATATGAGGGTGTCGTAAATCTGGTTTGCGAATAATTCGATGATCACCATAAGGAACATAATGAAATATTCTAGTGGGTCTTTTTTCCCCATAAACTAGCGCGCCCTTATCCAGCTCGCGATCAATTGTATGAGGATAAAGAATCGCTGTTTCATCCTCTTCAAAACTACCATCCTCTTGCTCCAGCTTAACTGAAAACAATAAATAAGGATGTAACTCGATCCGCGCTCGCTTAATATCTGTCAAAGGAATGCTTGATTTGTCCTTCAAGATAATCCTTTCACCATCAAAAAGTCCCTCAACTATATCCATTTGTCTCGCTCCTTTTATTGGCAAATATTCTATTTACCTTTAAATTTGTGAAAAATGCTCAAATGAAATGACTATCTCTATTGTTTAGTTCCCTCTTGATTTAGGTAGTCATTCCTCGCCTATTTTACTATCATTTTATTGATAAAAGCAATAGTTTTTAACGAATCTATCATCTAGATAAAATAATCTACCTTTATTAAATCGGCTTCGTTTGTGAAATTATTACTATTTTCATACTAAATAAGCAGATTTTATCAATTTATTAAAAACAGCATACTCTTTTGCCAAATTAATATGAACCATCTCATATCCAGCATTCAACCAACCGTAAGCTCCTTTTTCTGGATATTTATAATCATTAGCCCACCAGTCTTCCGTTTTCCTTGCTGATCTAGGTAGCCCACTATATGGAAATAAAATTTCATCAAATTGAGTAAAAGTTAAGGTCACTTGAGAACCGCCATTGCTTGTCATATAGCGGGTAACTGCATCATATTTCCGCTCACGCCTTGGTTGATAATGACTCGCCATTTGTTTCACCTCTTCTTTGAAGTTTAGATAGTTCTATACTATTATTATCTCATAAATACTAGCACTTGCAACTGCTTACAAAACAAAATAAGGAGGAGAACTTGCACCTTTCAATCACATTATACTATACTAAAGAGGAAACGAGGTGCTTTATGCTATCACACTATTTGACCGTCAAAGAAACCGGTCAACATGAAATTGAAATAAAAAAATCACGCTTTATTTGTACCTTAGCCAGAGTAACTAATGAAGATGAAGCGAAAGCAATTATTCACAAAATAAAAAAAGACCACTGGAAAGCAAGCCATAATTGTTGCGCTTATGTAATCGGAGAGAACAATGACATTCAGCGTAGTAGTGATGATGGTGAACCATCAGGAACAGCAGGCGTTCCTATGTTAGAAGTCTTAAAAAAAAGACAATTAATTAATACACTTGCTGTCGTCACACGTTATTTTGGCGGCACTGAACTGGGTAAAGGCGGGCTAATTCGGGCCTATAGCGGTGTTGTCTCGGAAGCGTTGGATACCATTGGTATTGTTGAAGGGCGACTTCAACAAGAGATCATCGTAGAGCTTGATTACAGTAACCATGCCAAATTCGAAACCTTCCTTGAACAATCCCCCTATGACTTATCTAAAACAGAATTTACGGAGATTGTCGCAGTTACCTGTATGGTTGATGAGGCAGCCACAAGTGACTTTCAGTCAGATGTTACAAACTGCCTCAACGGACAAGGTTCTATTCGTCTAGGAAATAAATCTTATTTTGAAAAAGATTATTCGCCAACCCACTAATCGTGTACGACTCAAGCATGCAGGTAAAGGCGCAATAAAATCACTTTTTATTGTGTCTTTTTTTTTCAGCTTCTTCTCCACACCTGTTAGCTTCCAACATAGCTCTGGTCAAACTTTCAATCGTCAGCTCACCTGCCAGATAATGACTGGTTTCATTTGGAGCAAGCGCTCGCTCGGCAATAACTACTAGCGAAGAATAATCAGCCTTATCAATAAATAATTCTGCTAATGTAGTAGGGAGTTGTAATTCTAGATAAAAACTAATAAACTGAGTAATTTCTTTTTTAGGTCTCCCTTCCAGTACTAACTGCACTAAAGTGCCAAAAGCAACTTTCTGCCCATGACTCAAGGTTTGAACCTTGCCTTTTATCACAGAGAGGCCATTTTGAATAGCGTGAGCCGCAGCCAATCCACCACTTTCAAAACCAATACCACTTAAGAGCGTATTGGCTTCAACTACTGCTTCAAAAGCAGGTGTCAATTGTTTCGCCCGATTATCGGCTACTGCTGCCAGTCCAAACTCAAATAGTGTTTTTTGACAAGCTTTAGCAATAGCAACGGCTGCTATTGTTGGTTGTCCCCCAAGTAAATTGTTGCCCCCCTGCTCCACCACTGTTCGTACTTCTACATAAGTTGCTAAGGCATCTGCTATTCCTGATCTCAATAAAAAATCTGGCGCCTGAACAATAATAGCCGTATCCACTAAAACAACATCTGGATTTTTGTGATGGTAACTATACCGTTCAAACAACCCTTCTTGACTATAAACAACTGAAATTGCTGATGTTGGAGCATCCGTACTAGCAGCTGTTGGAATAACTGCAATAGGCAGCCCTAACTGGTAACTGACTGATTTCCCTAAATCAATGGCTCGCCCGCCTCCTAAAGCAATAACAAAATCACTGTTAATTCTTTGAATCTGATTAACTAAATTGACACTCTCCTCTTCCGAGGATTGTGCCTTTAGAAAAAAAGCTGTTACTTCAAGCCCATCATTTATTAGCTGATTTGAGAATTGCTGACCACAAATCGCCCATACTCTTTCATCAGTTACGATTACAGCACGATGTCCTAGCTTTTCAATAAACTGTCGTTCCTCCTTTAAAACTCCTGGCCCTTGAATGTAACGACTCGGACTTCCAAATAATTTTGCCATCGTTTGTCTCCTCTTCCTTTTCTGTTATATTGTTACATTTCTCACAAATAATAAAAAAATAGGAAACTATCATCAGCTCCTATTCCTTTTAAACAATTATTTTTCAAGTAAAAATTCGAACCTATTGCCAACATATTGAGAGCGAACATACTCAAAGGGCTGCTCATTTTCAAAATAAGTAATTTGCCGCAATCGCAAAATGGCGTCTCCTTTTTTGATATCTAGATGCTCTGCTATTCGCTCAGAAGCAATCATAGCAGTAACTCTTTGAACCGCTTTGCCAATTTTTTGTTCGCTGTGTTCTGCTAAGGTTTGATATAAAGATTGTGTAATTTCCTTTTTATTGTAATCTTTCACAAACTCATAAGGAATGCTTGTCACCTCAAAGCAGATGGGTAAATCATCTGCATAACGAATCCGCTCCATTCGTAAGATTTGATCGTCTTCATTCAATTTTAGTTTTTCCATCTCACTAGAACTTGGTTTAGTCACAAAATAAGAAGTGGTTTTACTGGCAGGCCGTTTCCCTTGCGACACCATAATCTCTGAAAAACTTGTTGTTCCCGTCATAGTTTCCTGTACTTTTTTACGAGCTACATATGTTCCAGAGCCAATTTTTCGTTCCAAGATTCCTTCATCGGCTAAGGTCTGTACCGCTTGTCTTAAAGTCATCCGACTCACGCCAAACTGAATCGATAGCTCACGCTCAGAGGGTAAACGGTCTCCTACAGCCCACTTCCCTTTTTCAATTTCTTCTCGAATTTGGTCATGTATTTGTATATATATTGGTAGATTTTTCTTTGGCATCCTATCCTACTCTCCCTTTCTCAAAGAACTATCACGATTGGTCTAACACTCAATAATGTAATCAACTCTGTAAAAACAGTCTATTCTTTCTACTCTATTATAACTGGTATATACCAAACTTACAATAAGAATCTAAAAAAAATTAAAAAAGCAAGACAATCCTCCTCAATAAAAATGGATAACTAATCTTATTTACACATTTATTTGTTTAGGCTGTATAATAAATAACGATTTTGCTAATTATAATCGAGTAGGAGAATAATCATTAATTGATTATTCGTCCTCTCACACCACCGTGCGTACGGTTCTCGTACACGGCGGTCCAATTTTATACTAAACATGTACTTTATATAATAATCAAGTGGAGAGATTAGCCCTTTTCGGGCTAGTCTCTTATTCGTTACTGTGGTCGTCATAATCCAAGAAGCTGACACTCTCGCACATGATTTACTGGAATGGCCATTTCCGCATAACGTCGTGGTCTAAATCCATAGCTATCCTCATGAAATTGTTTGTCAAATAGCGGCGTTAACACTTGGGCAATCGCTTGTTGTATCACACGATCTACGACAGT
>NZ_JCAQHY010000155.1:0-63100 GCF_059621045.1 Vagococcus sp. WN80Y | reverse complement strand
TCGCCTTAGCAACTTTATTAGAATAACATGATTAGTTGTTATTGTCAACAACTTTTTTGATTATTTTTCAAAAGTTTTTTTGCTTCGTTGAAGTAGTTTAGTTCTTCAAGCGACAACTTAATTATAATAACATGTTTCTTTCTTGATTGTCAACAACTTTTTTTTTAAAGTTTATTAGCTGTTATTACTATTTTGTTAAGCTGTCTTAACGACAAGATATAATATACCAAGTTCTACAACAAAAAGCAACTACTTTTTTAACTATTTTTTAAATTATTTTTCAATTAGCAATTTCCTGTCATTTAACCTTAACTATTATAAGTAATTAGTTGAAATGTTTGGCCCTCATCAATTGTTTCCATAATAGAAATGGAGGTATTATCTAGTAAGCCACTTTCACGATAGTCCCTCTGCTTTTTGCCCTCTAAAGATTTTATTAATGTCGTTAGTGTGATGCCATGAGAAACAATTAATAAATTGCTGGCCTTGGATTCTTGACTGATAATCTCTTCCAATGCTTGACGACTACGAGCAACTAACTGCTGATAGCTCTCACCAGAAAAGTTCTTTGGATCATATTTTTCTGGCTGAGTCTTTAAATAGGTATATTGTTCTTCCTCTTGAATCTCTTTAATAAACTGTCCTTCCCAGTTTCCAAATCCAAGCTCCCTAAATTCGTTTACTTCTATTAAATGCGACTGATTATTGTCACTATTCTCTCCCATGATATATTGCGCTGTATCTTTTGCTCTCTTTAATGGACTTACATACACCTGATCAAAACTGACTTCTGCCAACCTTCTACCAGCTGTCTTGGCACCTTCTATCCCTGTTACCGTTAAAGGAGAATCGATATTCCCACCTTGAATCCTACCTATCCGATTAAATTCAGTTTGACCGTGTCTCACAAAATATAATTTCATCTTAATTTAGTCCTCCTTATTCTCTTATTTATTAAACTATTACCTCAACTATTAAGACTAAATTCCACCGTCCTTCTTTTTAATTATGACCAGTTTATTACTTTTAATCAAGGTTTTCGTCGAAAAGTATAAATTTCATTTAACTTATCCATTAATTTTTGGGTTTAATTCTATAATTTGCTACAATGAGACTAAATTAACCTAACTATGGAGGAAATCAAATGAAAATACTTGTTGTTGATGATGATAAAGAAATTGTTGAGCTTTTGAGTATTTATATTCACAACGAAGGCTATGAGGTTATTAAGGCCTATGATGGAAAAGAGGCGATTACTAAAATTTTGACGACCTCTGATATTGACTTGATGATCTTAGATATCATGATGCCTGTTATGGATGGCATGCAAGTCGTTAAGGAATTAAGAAAAGAGTCGCAAATCCCCATCATTATGTTAACTGCAAAAACAACAGACATGGACAAAATCCAAGGTCTAATTGCAGGTGCTGATGATTATGTGACTAAGCCTTTTAATCCCCTTGAGGTAATGGCACGTGTAAAATCGCTGTTGCGTCGAACTAAAATGCAAGTGACTAGTAATGAGCCTGACATTTTAGAAATCGGCCCTTTAATTATCAAAAAGGATTCGCACGAGGTGACAACAGATAGTGGAATTGAAATTCAATTGACTGCTCTAGAATTTGGAATTTTGCATCTCTTGGCTAGTCACCCTAATCGTGTGTTTAGCGCAGATGAAATCTTTGAACGTGTTTGGCAACAAGAAAGTTTGATCTCGGCTAAAACTGTGATGGTACACGTCAGTCACTTACGAGATAAAATTGAAGAAGCTACTGGTGGAGAAAAAGTCATTCAAACTGTATGGGGAGTAGGCTATAAGATTGATGGCAATTAAACACAAACCTGATACTACCCATCGCGGCTCTCGTATTAAGCTAACATCTAAAGAGAAAAGCGAATTAATTATTGAAGGTGTTATTACCATTGTTCTTTTGATTCTATTGAATATCGCTATTTTGTCTCTTGCCCAGTTGCTTATTAAAGATACCACGACAACCAAAAATTTGATTTTTGATATAAAGGAAGTTTTGGTAAAAACCTTTTCTAATGAAAAGTTTTACTCTCTTGGAAATCTAACTCTAGGTTTCATGATTATTTTTGATTTGATTATTCTCTATTGGCGATTAATCCGCCGCTATCATCAAATGCAATTGCGTCATATTATTAGTGAGCTTCATTATATTGCGAATGGCAACTACGGTCACCGTATTCCGTTCGAACTCGCCGGTGATCTAGGGCGAGTTGTAGAAAGTATTAACGGGTTAGTCGATAGTACTGTTGAAGCAATAGAGGAAGAGCGAAAGATTGAAAAATCAAAAGATGAATTAATAACGAATATCAGTCATGACATTCGGACTCCTTTAACTTCAATTATCGGTTATCTAGGTTTAATAGAAGAAAAACAATATCGGAATGAAGATGATTTACTAAAATACACACATACCGCGTATTCTAAAGCAAAGCAAATGAAGCTACTTGTTGATGATCTATTTGAATATACAAAAGTTCGTCAACCTAGCACACCGCTTAACTTGATTCAATTTGATATGGAGCAATTGCTAGCTCAATTAGCGGTTGACTTCGAAATTGATGCCAATAAAAAAGGCATGCGTGTCGATGTTACTACAACGCCTTCACCTTTTATTATGGAAGGAGATACCGAAAAACTCGTTCGTTTATTCAACAACCTAATAGCTAACGCCCTTAAATATGGTCGAAAGGGAAAGCAAATCATATTAGAAGCGGAACGAGTTGGCAGTGAAGCCATCATTACGGTTAAAAATGACGGGCCACAAATTCCTGAAGCCTCTCTCAATCAATTATTTGACCGGTTTTACCGGGTAGAAGAATCTCGCTCTCAAGAAACTGGCGGGACGGGGCTTGGATTAGCGATTGCACAAAGTATCGTCGTCCTTCACGGAGGCTATATTTACGCTAAATCGGATCAAAAATGGACCTCTTTTGTTATCCATTTACCTTTAAAAAGGGCCCCTATTGAATAAATTGCCATAACCAGCATAATTAGTTAGAATGGATTGTGTTGGTTTTATTTTGCCACAGTGTCTACACAAGGAGAATTAAATAATGTCAAAAAAATGGAACACTGCACTTATACCCAAAATTTTTTGTTACCTCTTACTTTTTATACTAGGGTTAAATTTAGTTATCCCTATAACCGCTTATGCTGATACTGATTTTGACGTAAACGCTAAGGCTGCAATTGCTATTGATGCGGAATCTGGAAAAATTTTCTATGAAAAAAATGCCAATACTCCCTTGCCAATTGCCTCTATGACCAAGTTGCTTACCCTTTATCTCATATTAGAAGCAGTAGAAGAGGGAGACCTTTCTTGGGATGAGCAAATTAAAATTAGCGATCATCTACTGAAAATCAGTCAAGATTTGAATCTATCCAATGTCACTTTTGTTAAAGGAAGCTCCTATTCAGTTCGAGATCTTTTTAATGCTAGTGCCATTGTTTCCGCAAATGCAGCGGTCACTGCCTTAGCAGAACGAGTGGCGGGCACAGAAAAAGAGTTTGTTGACCTCATGCGTGCTAAAGTTAAATCTTGGGGAATCGATGATGCTTATCTAATCTCAACTTCTGGTATAAACAACGAAGATGCCCAAGGCCGCATCTACCCTGGAAGTAAAGATGATGAAGAAAATCTGATGTCAGCTAAAGATGTAGCCGTAGTTGCTCAACATTTAGTTCAAGATTTCCCAGAAATTATTGAAACAACCAAATTACCAAGCGCTGTTTTTGCGGAAGGAACTGATGAAGAAACTGTTTTAGAAAGTTCTAATTTTATGTTACCTGGTTTTTACTACTATAAAGAAGGCGTTGACGGGCTAAAAACTGGAACGACCGATTTAGCTGGCACTAACTTCACTGGAACAATTGAAAAAAATGGCTTCCGTCTTATTACAGTTGTAATGAACGCCAGTCCAGCAGACGATGATGACGGCTTACGTTTTAGTGAAACAGGCCGCCTAATGGACTTTGTCTATGACAATTGGTCTTACAATGTCTTGTATCCTAAAGGGAGTATCCTTCCAAAACTGTCTAAAATTGAGGTTCCCAATGGTGTCGAACAATCTGTTTCTGTTGTAACAGGTGACCCCATCCAATTTTGGAATCGCAAAGATATGACAACTGCAAACATCACGTTAAAAAATTCTGATAAGTTGAAATCATTAAAAGCTCCCATAGAAAAAGGAGAGTCAATCGCTGACTTACAAATTACGTACCCAGAAGATACACTTGGTTACATAAACGGTTCTAAACAAACAACCACTGTCCGAATAATCGCTAACGCTTCTGTAAAAAAAGCCAACTTTTTTATTACGTCTGGTCGCTCAATCAAAAACTTTTTTGGCAATCTTTTTTAGAGATTCTTAAGAACAGTTGACAGATAAGGTATTTTTCGGTATGCTAAATTAAATATTAATAATAAAACGTTTGGGAATAAGTACATTAGACGCTTTTTAAGAGAGTTGACGGCTAGTGCGAGTCAATAAAGTAACTAATAGAAATCCATCCCAGTATAGTAAATGGAGAAATAATTCATTTCGGTGGCAACCGTTAATAGCCTTAATCAAGTGCAACAGTTATGTTGAATTTGGGTGGTACCGCGAATTTACGCCTTTTCGTCCCAAGGAGCAAGAGCTCTATGGGAGGAGAAGGCTTTTTATTATGTCGTTATGACAAAAGGAGGAATTAGCATGTTAGATATTAAACACATTCGACAAAACTTTGAAGAAGTGACTAGCAAACTTGAAACTCGTGGTGTTGCGAAGGAAACATTGGTAGCCCTTATGGACTTTGACAAAAAACGCCGCCAATTATTGGTAGAGGTTGAAGAACAAAAGAAACTTCGTAATACGGTCTCTGAGGAAATCTCTCAATTAAAACGAAACAAAGAAGATGCTCAAAGTAAAATCGAGCAAATGAAAACAGTCGGTAATTTAATTAAAGAATTAGATGAAACCTTAGCTACTATTGACAAACAGATTGCTGAAATCGCTGATAACCTACCAAATATCCCTAACGAAACTGTTCCTGTTGGTGCTGACGAAGAAGATAACGTAGAAGCTCGCAAGTGGGGCCAACCTAAAGAGTTTGATTTTGAAGCAAAGGCTCATTGGGAAGTTGCCGAAGGGTTAGATATTTTAGACTTTGAAAGAGGGGCAAAAGTATCAGGTAGTCGTTTTGTCTTTTATAAAGGGCTAGGTGCTCGACTAGAAAGAGCCATCTATAACTTTATGTTAGATACTCATACAACCGAGCATGGTTATAAAGAAATGATTACCCCTTATATTGTTAATAGCGCGTCAATGTATGGAACGAGTCAATTTCCTAAATTTAAAGAAGATGTCTTTCAGTTAGCCGATACTGATCTAACGTTGATCCCGACATCTGAAGTCCCTTTAACTAACTTTTATCGCGATGAAATTATTCCTCAAGAAGAGCTACCTGTTTACTTTACTGCTCTTAGCCCTTCATTCAGATCTGAAGCTGGTAGTGCTGGTCGCGACACTCGAGGATTGATTAGACTTCATCAATTTAATAAAGTGGAAATGGTTAAGTTCACTGAAAACGATACCTCTTACGAGGAACTAGAAAAAATGACCGCCAATGCAGAAGCTATTTTACAAAAGCTCAACTTACCTTACAGAGTCATGACTCTTTCTACTGGCGATATGGGCTTCGCCGCTGCCAAAACTTATGACCTAGAAGTATGGATTCCTGCGCAAGATATGTACCGAGAAATTAGTTCTTGCTCAAACTGTGAAGACTTTCAAGCCCGTCGAGCAAAAATTCGCTACCGCAATAACGAAGGAAAACTTCAATTTGCTCATACCTTAAACGGCTCAGGCTTAGCAGTCGGACGTACGGTTGCAGCTATTTTAGAAAACTATCAAAACGCGGATGGCAGCGTGACTATCCCTGAAGTTCTTGTTCCTTATATGGGCGGTATTACTAAAATTACCAAAAATTAAGCCAAATAACCTTCTCTTGTTATTAAAAAGGGAAGGTTTTTATTTTTCTTTCTTTTTTTGATTACGAATAGGTGTAAAATGTTGCGGATTAATGACAAAGATATTACAATATAAGATATAGTTATCAAAAAAGGAAAAGAAGCCTATGAAAAATAAACAGAAACTCTTATGGATCTTAATTTTATGTGGCGGATTAATTATATACGGCTCATACTTTATTAAAAATCAAAAAAAACTTGCTATTAAACAATTTAAAGTAAGTGAAAAAAACTTACTAAAACAAATCGAACAGGATTCTGTTGAAGAAGATCATCAATTAGTCTATCTATCAGAGAAGAAAGATGACAGCATTATCTTATTACTTCCAACCACTAATCAAAAATCAGTCATTAGTGATGTTCAAAAAGACATGTCCCAATTTGCCGAAGAATCAAAAAATCAACTAAAAAAAGGAACTCCTACTAAATTAGTCGTCACTGCGACTAGTGAAAACATTCAGCAAAATGTGACGCAGTACACGTACATACTAAAAAAATATCAATGGGATAAATCCGAAAAAAAATGGACTAAATCTACAAAGAAATCGGCTGAAATGACGCTAATTAATAACTTATCAGGTAATAAATTAACCTTAGGAGATATTTTCACCAATCAACAAAATCTTTTAACGCTCACTTGCAGTATTCAAGAAGAACTCCTAGCATCTGCAAAGGATAGTAAAAAAGACGTTGAAAAAATTTTAGCTTTACCTCTCTTATCAGCGTCTCAAACTGATTTTAGCTTTGATAAAACGATGGTTACCATTCCTTTTCATCAAAAAGACAGTTATATTAATGACTATACCATCAATTATGAACAAGTTGGCCACTTTCTAAATCCTGATTTCGTGGATAATCAGTATATTAAAGAGGCGGCTGTTGAAGACGTCATGCCAAAACAAAAAGTTGTTGCCTTAACTTTTGATGATGGTCCAAGTGATAAGACAACCCCCGCTATTTTAGCTACCTTAAAAAAGAAAAAAATATCGGCAACTTTTTTCATGCTAGGACAGCAAGTAGATAAATTTCCAGAGCTCACCAAAACTATTTCTGATAATGGTCACGAGCTCGCCAATCATTCTTATAGCCATCCAAATTTAGTCGAATTATCTGCTGAAGAGGCTCAAAAACAAATTAATCAAACTCAAGCCGCTATTTATAAAGCGACAGGTCTCTTACCAAAATATGTACGACCGCCTTATGGCAGCTTCAATTATGATACTGCCGTTGCAATCGGTCTGCCTCTGATTAATTGGTCCGTTGATTCACTCGATTGGAAAACAAAAAACAATAAAAAAATTATAGAAGACGTGACTCGAACAATCGGTTCTGACAGTATTATTTTAATGCACGACATCCATCAAGAAACAGCTGATGCCTTAGAAAAGCTGATTACCGATCTGCAAAAAGAAGGCTATCAATTTGTGACAGTCTCCGAATTACTCCAAGCAACAGCTAAACCACTCGTGGTTTATTATGCCGCCAATGACCAGCGGGCTATCACAAATTAGAGGATACCCATTAACTAAATCAAGTGGGTATGAAATTCGCTTCATCATAAAAAAATATACCTCCGTTTTCTTCATTTCACATGAATCCAATGGGGTATTTTTATATTTGTCTCAACCTATGGGATCAATCCTTTATATCACAGTCCTATTATGATGAGTGACACAGTGGGTTACATGAGAATTGATAAAAAGTGAGGAGATGTTATTAAACGAAAAATTCTCGATTGATTCACATCCGTAAAAGGCGGACATAATAGTATTCCTAGATTGACTGTCCATTGGGTGATAAAGCCTTATTCTATCTGTTTCTTTGAGGGAAACGGACTAAAAATTTTGCGGATTAAACCGTGTCCGCCTTTTACGGACATACTGAATTTAGCCACTCGATACATTGTTATTTGACTTTTTTATTAAGAATAGCTCTCATGTTGTTAAACAGAAAATTTTCGATTGATTCACATCCGTAAAAAGCGGACATAATAGTGTTCCTAGATTGACTGTCTATTGAGTGATAAAACCTTATTCTGTCTGTTTCTTTGAGGGGAACGAACTGAAATTTTTGCGGATTAAACCATGTCCGTCTTTTACGGACATGATAATTTTAGCCAATCAATACATTGTTATTTTTTTTATTAAGACCAACTGCCCAATTAAACAGAAATTCTCGATTGATTTACATCCGTAAAAAGCGGACCAGAACTAAATCAAACACACCTGACCTATTTTATTAGTTATACCATACTTCTTTGAACGTTGTCCATTTGCTTAAAGGCCCTTTTAAGTGCTAAGTTACTCTAAAAAAAGGGCTTCTACCCGCTTTTTTAAATTTCTACCTTATTGTAACGAGATTTAATCAAATATAGCAGTTTTTTTAAGGTAATTTAACTCAAATAAAGTAAGTTAGCAGATAAAAAAACGAGAAGTGGCCCAGTCCAAAAATAGAATAAAACGCATCAACCTCATTCCTAAGAATAATGAGTTGATGCGTCTTATTATGATAGTAGGGTAAAAAGCTTAATCAAGACACTCTCGAATAATTCTTTCTACTATTTTTATCTGTTACTGTTCTACAGAATAATTAGGCGCTTCTTTTGTAATATGGACATCGTGAGGATGTGACTCACGAAGACCTGCACCACTCATTTGTACAAATTGGGCTTCATCTCTTAAATACTGCAAGTTAGCTGCACCTACATAGCCCATCCCCGCTTTCAATCCACCTGTCAATTGGAAAATGATGTCTGAAACACTGCCTTTGTATGCCACACGACCTTCAATTCCTTCTGGAACCAATTTATTTGCTTCATTCGTTCCTCCTTGGAAGTAACGATCACTTGATCCCTTTTCCATCGCTCCTAATGATCCCATACCACGGTATGTCTTAAAGCGGCGACCTTGATAAATTTCAAATTCTCCAGGCGATTCATCCGTCCCTGCTAACATGCTACCTAACATAACAGCATGACCACCAGCTGCTAAGGCCTTAACAATATCCCCAGAGTACTTAATTCCACCATCAGCAATGATTGAACGACCATACTCCCGAGCAACCTCAGCAGCATCATAAATCGCCGTTAATTGTGGAACACCTACCCCTGCAACAACACGAGTTGTACAGATAGAACCCGGTCCAATACCAACCTTAACTACATCAACTCCAACATCATAAAGAGCTCTAGTTCCCTCTGCCGTTGCCACATTTCCCGCAATCAATGTTGCTTCTGGGAAAGTATCACGAATTTCTTTAATTTTACGAATAACACCAGCACTATGACCATGTGCTGTATCAATAATAATCGCATCCGCCCCTGCATCTAACAGAGCTTGGGCACGCTCAAATGTATCGCTTGTAACACCAACTGCTGCCGCTGCCAATAAACGACCATGCTCATCTTTCGCCGCATTCGGAAACTCAATTACTTTTTCAATATCTTTAATGGTAATTAACCCACTTAAACGGTTATCTCCATCAACAATCGGTAATTTTTCAATTTTATGCTGTTGTAAAATCTTTTCAGCATCTTTCAAAGACGTTCCAAGAGGAGCTATAACTAAGTCTTCTTTAGTCATAACCGCTTCAATTGGTTGTTGATAATCTGTTACAAAACGTAAATCACGGTTAGTTAAAATTCCAACTAATTTGCGATTTTCTAACGTTTCTACTATGGGAACACCACTAATTCGATACTTAGACATTAACGCTTCAGCCTCAGCAACTAAATGAGTAGGAGTGAGGAAAAAAGGATCAATGATAACACCACTTTCAGATCGTTTAACCTTTCGCACCTCATCAGCTTGTTGCTCAACACTCATATTCTTGTGAATAACACCCAATCCGCCTTGGCGGGCCATTGCAATTGCCATTTTACTATCCGTAACAGTATCCATACTAGCACTCATAAACGGAATATTTAAGGTGATATTTTTAGCTAATTTAATAGACATGTCTACTTCATTTGGCAACACATGACTTTCTGCTGGAATCAGCAACACATCATCGAATGTTAACCCTTTTTTTGCGAATTTAGTTTCCCAATTAGACATTGTAACAAACCACTCCTCTGTTTTATTTTTTAATTACAAACTTATCAAAGAAATTCACTTCTGTCAATGATAGCCGCACATTTTCTGAACTTTTTCATCAATTTCTCACTTGCCTCTTCCCTCTTGCAAATTTATCTACTTAACATTTAGGATAACGAAACTACGAAAAACAAAAAAAGAGGCTATGGCTTACGCCACGGCCCCTTACACTTATTAACGTTGCAAAATGCTGCCTTTGATATTGTATTTTTTCTTCAAGAAATAGCGAACACCGAACACCACCGCACCTAACACAATATTAATCATCGGATCTAAGACTGGATTAACTACAGCTGGAATAAACGCTGATAACATAAAGATAAGCATCCAAACTAACATAATACCAATCATTATTAATATAGATTTAAACCCGCCAGGGCGACCTGTTTGATCCACACCTGGGCGATCATATTTATAAATATACTTATGAATCAAGTAGAAGGCATAACCACCTGAAATAGCCCCTACCGTAATACTAATAATCCCTTGTTGTTGATTTGCTGCCGCATTTTTAGTTAATAACGGCATAACTCCCGCCATGAATAACGACAAGAAAACAAAAATTAACAAAGAGTTATCCAACCACATTTCATACATGGTTCCTTCCTTTTCAGGTGCAGGTGCTGTTAAAATCAACTCTGTCCGCTCACTAACGGTACCAAATAATTGACGAGCTGTTTTACCTGTTTTTTGGCCTTCAACCAATTCAGGCAAAATGGTACTCAAGGCTACTGCCTGTAACTCTTCTGATAAATTAGCTGCCATTAATGATTTTTTCAAATCAAAAACATACTGCTCATTACGTTTTGTTAATTGTGCTTCAAGTTCACGATTTTTAGCCACGGTTTCTCGTAATTCTAATTCTTCCAAAAAAATCCCTCCCCTTTTGCCTGCCGAACTCGTTTAGCAACAGACAAGACTTCTGTCATTATCGTTATTATACATTAAAGCGGAATAACATAACATCGCCATCTTGAACGACATACTCTTTCCCTTCAAGTCTAACACGTCCTGCCTCTTTAGCCGCAGCCATACTACCGTAATGCTTCAAATCATCATACGAAACCGTTTCGGCACGAATAAAGCCACGCTCAAAATCCGTATGAATCACGCCAGCACACTGGGGAGCTTTCATGCCCTTTTTAAATGTCCAGGCACGTACTTCTTGGACACCTGCTGTAAAGTAAGTAGCAAAACCTAACAAATCGTAAGCAGCCTTAATCAGTTGATCCAAACCAGACTCTTCGATCCCTAAAGCCTCTAAAAATTCATTTTTATCTTCATCATCTAACTCGGCTATTTCCTCTTCTGCACGAGCACTTACCACGATTACTTGAGAATTTTCAGTTGAAGCAAACTCACGAACGCTTTTAACATACTCATTATTATCAACATCGCCCACTTCATCTTCCGCAACATTTGCCACATAAAGAATTGGCTTAGTCGTCAACAAGAACAAGCTTTTTACATAGTCTTGCTCCTCTTCAGTAAACTCAATCGTACGAGCAGACTTACCTGCCTCTAGAACAGGCTTAATTTTATCTAAAATAGCCAACTCCACTAATGCGTCTTTATCTTTTGTCCGAGCAATTTTACTGATACGAGTGTGGCGCTTATCTACTGATTCTAAATCAGCCAAAACAAGTTCTAAATTAATCGTTTCAATATCAGCTATAGGATCAATTCGACCTTCAACGTGAGTAATGTTTTCATCATCAAAACAACGTACTACATGACAAATGGCATCCACTTGACGAATATGGCTTAAGAATTTATTCCCTAATCCTTCCCCCTGACTTGCCCCTTTGACAATCCCAGCAATATCTGTAAATTCAAAAGTAGTCGGAACTGTTTTTTTAGGTTGAACTAACTTAGTCAATTCAATCAAACGATCATCTGGAACTTCGACCATTCCTACATTTGGGTCAATGGTTGCGAAGGGGTAATTTGCCGCTTCGACACCGGCTTTTGTAATTGCATTGAATAAGGTTGACTTCCCTACGTTTGGAAGCCCCACGATACCAGCTGTTAATGCCATAGTTTATCTTCACTCTTTCATTTTAAAATAGTTAATTTACAGGCAAATAGAGAGAGAATTACCCCTCTTTCTTCACCAATACTTTTTTCATTTTTTTATCAAAGTCACGACGAGGCAACATCACAATATGACCACAGTTCGTGCACTTAATTTTGATGTCCATTCCCATACGAATAATCTCCCAACGATTGGCTTTACACGCATGCGGTTTTTTCATCTCAACAAGATCACCTAAATCATACATGGCTCTCCCTCACTTCTTCTTATTGTTCATCAAACTTTATATCTAATATATCTAAAATTCGGGTCAAATCACCTGAAGATAGATATTCAATTTCAATCTTGCCTTTTCCCTCTTTTTCTTGAATTAAAACAGACGTTCCGAACTTATCCATTAAACGCTCTTCGCTTTCTCGAATATAATACGGTTTAGCAAGGGCTTCTTTTTTTATTTTTTTCTTAGGAGTCGATTTTTGATCATTTAATTCAGAGACCAGTTGCTCCAACTGACGAACCGTTAGACTTTCCTTAATCGCCTTAGCAGCTACCTCAGCCATTAACTCACGATTTTTAAGCCCTAATAGAGTACGCGCTTGTCCCATTGACAATTGCTCCCCTTGAAGCAGTTCTTTAACCCCTTCAGGCAAGGTTAGCAAACGTAAATGATTGGCAATATAAGGCCGACTTTTACCTAAACGTTCTGACAACTCGACTTGGGTCAATTTAAGATTTTTCATCAACATATCATAAGCTTCAGCTTCTTCAAGCGGACTTAAATCTTCTCGTTGTAAATTTTCTAAAACCGCAATTTGCATCATCGCTGCTTCATCAAATTCACGAATAATTGCAGGGATTTTTTCTTTCCCAGCTAATTTAGATGCTCTGAACCGTCGTTCACCAGCAATAATTTCATACCCTTTAACATCAGACTTACGCACAATAATTGGTTGAAAAACACCTGATTGTTTAATCGACTGGGCCAACTCCTGAAGAGCTGCCTCGTCAAACGTTTTTCGAGGTTGATAAGGATTTGGGCGTAATTCAGCTAAATCAAGGTCAACAATTTCTTCCTTTTGAACATCCACTTCTTCCAGACTCGCAAAGTCTTGAAATAATGCGTCAATTCCCCGACCTAACCCTTTACTATTTTTGCTCATGTGCTAACACTTCCTTTGCTAATGCTTGATACACTTCAGCTCCTCTTGAACGAGGATCATAATCAATAATCGACAACCCGTGACTTGGCGCCTCTGACAATCTAACATTTCTCGGAATAATCGTATCATAGACACGTTCTCTAAAGTATTTGCGAACTTCTTCTACTACCTCTGACCCTAAATTTGTTCGGGCATCATACATCGTCAACAAGACACCTTCAATTCGCAAATCAGGATTAAAATGTTTTTGGACAAGACGCACTGTATTAAGTAATTGACTAAGCCCCTCTAATGCGTAATATTCACACTGTACAGGAATCAATATTGAATCGCTCGCCGTAAAAGCATTAATCGTTAAGTGACCAAGTGATGGCGGACAATCAATTAAAATGTAATCATACAAATCCGCCACATCTTGAATGGCACTTTTCAATCGAGATTCACGCGCCATCATAGGCGTTAGTTCAATCTCTGCCCCTGCCAACTGAATCGTAGCAGGCACAATATCTAATTGATCTCGAGTCGTATGATGAATCACCTCAGCCATCGGATGTTCGTTAACTAAGACATCGTAGATATCTTTATCAACATCTGATTTTCTGACCCCGATTCCACTTGTAGCATTTCCCTGAGCATCAATATCTATCAATAATACTTTCTTACCATAAAACGCAAGCGAAGCACCCAAGTTTACTGTTGTGGTGGTTTTACCAACACCGCCCTTTTGATTCGCCACCGAAATAATCCGTGCCATGCTTTTTCCTCCGATTCTTTCTCACAATTTATCCATCTCAGACCTTAGCTAGACAGCCTTTTATAGCTCTCTTTAATAAAAAGTTCAAGGATTTCTCAATGTTCTTATTGTATCATAAATATGCTAATTTTTCTCCGTCACTTTCAGCTGATATACGCCACTATTTTCAACTTATTTTAATGGTTGTTTATTAGGCGTTCCCGGCTTGCGAGGATACTTATTAGGCGTTTCTTTTTTCTTAGCAATGGAAATAATGTGTCGAGTATCTTGCGTAATCGGTAGCGTCACATCCTCTTCTTTGAGTAGTTTCCCACCTAATAACGCAATCGCTTTTTTCGCTTCGGCTAATTCCTCATCACTTTTAGCAGCTTTCATTGCTAAAAAATAACCGTCTTTTTTGACTAGAGGTAAACACAATTCTGCTAAAACAGTCAATCTAGCAACCGCTCGAGCTGTCACAAAATCAAATTGTTCACGAAATAACTTATTTTGGCCAAAGGTTTCAGCTCGATCGTGATAGAGGTGAACGCCCTCTAATCCTAAGTCTTGGCTCAATGTCGTTAAAAAAGTAATCCGTTTATTTAAAGAATCAACAATGGTCACCTGACTATTAGGAAAAGCTATTTTTAACGGAATACTGGGAAAACCAGCACCTGATCCTACATCGCATAAACTAAAAGACTTCTCAGCAAAGTCATTGGTAAAAGCCAATGTTAAAGAATCATAAAAATGTTTTAAATACACCTCTGATTCTTCCGTAATTGCTGTTAAATTCATCTTTTGATTCCATTCCACTAAAAGCGTAAAGTAACGAGCAAACTGACTCATCTGCTGATCTGACAGCTCAATCCCTTTTTCTTTAAGTGCTAATCTAAATTGTTCTGGTGTCATCTTGATTTCCTTTCTAATTTCGTGAAACAAAATAATGTTTCACACTTTTCTTTGTCTACTTTAACGTAAATTCGAATGAAGTGCAATGGTTTTACCACTTCTCTCTAGTTTTCCTCCTCTTTACGTCATTCCCCTTGCTAATTCACGTGCTTTTCCTTCTAAATTCTGCCATAATATGGACATACCATCAAAAATAAAGTAGGTGAAACATTTGGATGGAAAAAATCGCAGTCAATTAAAAATTGGCCAAAAAGTAGATATCGTTTAAAAAAAAGACCAACGGACAGGCAAACTAACTCGTGGTCACATCAAACGACTCTTAACTAATAGCGCTAATCACCCTCATGGCATTAAAGTCATGCTAGTAGGGGGCGATCAAGTAGGACGTGTTCAAAAGATTATAGAAGAGTAATCGCAAAGAATAGTGATAATAAGCTGGGAAATTCCTGACTTACTATCACTATTTTTTAAGCTTTCTTAGTTATTCTTCCTTGCTCCAAATAAACCATTAAGATACTAATATCTGCAGGATTGACCCCACTAATCCGACTTGCTTGAGCAATCGTTTCAGGTTCAATCTTCATCAACTTTTGACGAGCCTCAGTAGCTAACCCATTAATTGTACTATAATCAATATTTTCTGGAATTTTTTTTGCTTCCATCCGTTTTAACTTATCAACTTTTTCTAACGCTTTTTTGATATAGCCTTCATACTTAATTTGAATTTCCACTTGCTCAACGACTTTTCGTGGCAACTCTTTCTCAGATTCAGGCATAAAACGACTCAATTCTGCGTAAGAAATTTCAGGGCGACGTAAAAAGTCAGCCGCTAAAATCCCGTCTTTTAGTGGAGAAGCTCCTTTGCTAGCCAAAAACGCTTGAACGTCTGGTGTCGGTTTTAACCGAACTTTATTAAGCCGCTTGAGCTCTTCCTCTATTAAACTCTTTTTCTGCAAATAGCTGTCATATTGCTGATCATTTACTAACCCAATTTTACGGCCTTGTTCCGTCAATCGCAAATCGGCGTTATCATGGCGTAAAATTAAACGATACTCTGCACGTGATGTTAGCAAGCGGTACGGTTCATTGGTTCCTTTAGTCACCAAATCATCAATCATTACCCCTATGTAGCCATCACTTCTCTGTAAAATTAAAGGTTCCTTGTCTTGAATCTTAAGGGCAGCATTGATTCCTGCCATTAACCCTTGGCCACCCGCTTCCTCATAACCACTTGTCCCATTTGTTTGGCCAGCTGTGTACAAATTTTCAACGAGTTTTGTTTCCAAGGTTGGTCGTAATTGATGAGGCACTACTACGTCATATTCAATGGCGTACCCACTTCTCATCATCTCAGCTTTTTCTAAACCAACTACTGTTTGTAGCATCTTATGCTGAACATCTTCTGGTAACGACGTTGATAGTCCTTGAACATAAACCTCTTCTGTATTAGCACCTTCTGGCTCTAAAAAGATTTGATGACGAGGTTTATCGCTAAAACGAACGACCTTATCTTCAATCGACGGACAATAACGAGCGCCAACCCCTTCAACTATTCCCGTAAACATCGGCGCACGATGTAAGTTATCACGAATAACTTCATGGGTCCCCTCATTTGAATAGGTCAACCAACATGATAATTGTTCTTGATTGTACGCACTATCAGGTGTAGAAAAGCTAAAATGATTGGGGGTTTCATCTCCAGGTTGCTCTTCGGTTACTGAATAATCAATTGTACTAGCTTTAATTCGCGGAGGAGTTCCTGTTTTAAAGCGATCAATTTGAAATCCATGAGCTTTTAAACTATCACTTAATTTTAAAGATGGCTGTGAATTATTTGGGCCCGAAGAATACTTTAGTTCGCCAATAATAATTTCACCACGCAAAGCTGTTCCTGCTGTAATAATAACTGCTTGACTACGATAAATAGCACCTGTCGCGGTTACAATCCCTTTACAGATACCTTCTTCAACTAAAATTTCCTCGGCCATCCCTTGACGTAACACAAGGTTTTCCTGCTCTTCAATTGTTTGCTTCATAGATTCAGCATATTTATTTTTATCCGCTTGTGCTCGCAACGCTCGCACTGCGGGACCCTTACCTGTATTCAACATTCGCATTTGAATGTATGTTTTATCAATATTTTTCCCCATCTGTCCGCCGAGCGCATCGATTTCCCGAACTACTACCCCTTTAGCCGGACCACCTAGAGAAGGATTACATGGCATAAAGGCCACCATATCCAGATTAATTGTCAAAAGTAGGGTACGACATCCCATCCGTGACGCCGCTAAAGCTGCCTCTGAACCAGCATGTCCCGCTCCAACTACAATGACATCAAATGACTCTGCTTCATATCTTTCCATCATATCTTCCTCTCTATTTATCCTCAACACCGATTACTTCCCTAAGCAGAACTGACTGAACAATTGCGTAATTAACTCATCCTGCACACTATCGCCAATGACCTCACCAAGTAAATCCCAACAACGAGTCATATCAATTTGTACCAAATCGACTGGCATCCCGGCCTCAATACCAGAAATTACTTCACCTAAGGCCAACTCAGCTTGTTCCAGCAATGCAATATGGCGATTATTAGACACATAGGTGGCGTCTTTTTCAGCGACGCCACCGTCAAAAAAAAGCGCCGCTATTTGTTCTTCTAATTGATCTATTCCCGCATTTTCTAAAACAGAAATCGGTAGTAATTCATCAGATTTAACATAGTCAGCCAAGTCAGCTAATGTTAATTTAGCAGCTAAATCTACTTTATTCAGTAAGATTAATCGGTTTAAATCTGCCGTCGCAACTAATAATTGACGATCCTCATCTGTTAATGCTTCACTTTGATTAAGAACAAGTAAAATCAAATCAGCCTCAGACAACGCCTTACGACTACGTTCGACGCCAATTTTCTCTACCACATCGTCAGTCTCACGAATTCCAGCCGTATCAATTAATTTTAGTGGTACGCCACGAACATTCACATACTCTTCTATAACATCACGTGTTGTTCCTGCAATCTCCGTGACAATTGCTTTATCTTCTTGTAAAAGATGATTCAACAAACTTGATTTTCCAACATTAGGTCGTCCAATAATTGCTGTTGATAACCCTTCACGTAAAATTTTTCCTTGTTTAGCCGTCCGCAACAATTGATGAATTTGCCCCTTAACTAACTCAGCCTTCTCTAACAACAACTGAGTGGTCAACTCCTCTACGTCGTCATATTCTGGATAATCAATGTTGACTTCTACTTGAGCTAGCGTTTCTAAAATTTCCTGACGCAGTCGCTTAATTAACTGAGATAGATTGCCATCTAGTTGTGTAATTGCCATTTTCATCGCTTTATCTGTTTTAGCACGAATCACATCCATCACAGCCTCAGCCTGAGATAAATCCACCCGACCATTTAAAAAAGCACGCTTTGTAAATTCTCCAGGTTCAGCTAAACGTGCCCCTTGACGCAGCACCAGCTGTAAGACTTGATTCGTCACCACAATCCCGCCGTGACAATTGATTTCCACTACATCTTCACGGGTAAACGTGCGCGGTTCTCGCATGACAGAAATCATCACCTCATCCAACTTGCTTCCTGATTGAGGATCGACAATATGACTATAATGAATGGTATGACTGGCCACCTCTTTTAATTGCTGTACAGATACTTTATCAGCAATTGCTACTGCCTGATCACCACTCAAGCGAACTATACTAATAGCCCCTTCCCCAGAAGGTGTGGAAATTGCTGCAATTGTATCAAACTCCATGGTTATATTCATTTTTTGCCAACCTTTCTTAGATTTTTACATAGAAAAAAGTGCTCACTTCACCCCTCAATTTAAGGATGAACGTAGCACTTGACTGCAACAGTTCTTATGATATTCATATAGATAATAGCATACTCACTAAGGTTATTCAATCATAATAACTCACTTTTATCTTAAAAACCCCCTACAATGTAAGGAAAGTAGGGGGTTTTTAAGTATCACCGTATTTCAACGTTGATAAGAATGATTTCGTATAAAATATACGCTATTTTTAATACGCTTGTCAAATCTTTTTCAATTAAACACGGTTTTTACGAGGTTCAACCACCAAATATCTAAAGGGTTCATCCCCTTCAGAATGCGTCTGAACATGTTCGTGAGCCGTTAAAATAGCATGAATTTGTTTGCGTTCAAAGGCGGGCATCGGTTCTAAAAATACTGGCTGACCTGTTCGCTTAACCTTATCAGCTGTCTGATTCGCTAAACGAATCAATGTCGCTTCACGACGCTCCCGGTAATCACCTACATTGACAATCACAGATAACTTATTATCAGCCGTCCGGTGAATAAAGACTTGAGCCAAATACTGTAAAGCATTTAAAACTCGACCATGTTTGCCAATCAACATACCGGCTTTATCACTTTCCAAATGGAACGTAATGTGCTCGTCTTTACGTTCTACCTTCACCATTGCAGGGGCATTTAGTTCCTTAGTTATGTTAGTTAAATATAAAGCCAGCTCAGTAATTGCATCATTATCACTTAATTTTTCTAAAACTTTAGGCATCTCTTCGCTTACGATTGTTTCAGTCACAACCGTCTCTGTCTCAACAACGATTGCTTCGACAGGTTCTTCTTCCTTGGACACAGAGAGAGGCGTTAAACTCACGACCGCTTCTTTTTTTCCAATTCCTAAAAAACCCTTCTTGCCCTCATCTAGAACCTTTACGTCAACTTCTGCTTTTGTCAATTTTAAAGAGTCCAATCCCTTTTGAATGGCATCTTCAACTGTTAAACCTTCATAATTTGGCACAAAACTTACCTCCTTAGATAATAAAATAGACTGTTTTGTTAACTAGCGTTTTACTTTTTTCTTCTTAGGACTCTGAGCCTTCTGCAAAGCTCGCTCTAAATCACGTTTACGCTGTTCTTCTTCTTCGCGTTCACGTTTAATTTTGAATGGATTGTTAATTAATAATGTTTGACCTACTTGGAAGGCATTTGAAATCACCCAATAAAGTGATAAACCACTTGCTAAATTCGCTCCCATAACTAAAATCATTACAGGCATCATATAATTCATGATTTTCATACTAGGATTAGCATCAACTTGGCTCATACTAGATAATTTAGTACTGGCGAACGTAAAGATTGCCGCTAAAACTGGTAAAATATAATAAGGATCTTTTAACCCTAATTCTAGCCATAAAAATTCCCCTTTGCTTAAGCCTGTCCGAGAAATCGATTGCCATAAAGCCATCATAATTGGCATTTGAATTAACAATGGTAAGCATCCGGCAAAAGGATTAACGCCATGTGCATCATAAAGCTTTTGTTGTTCTTCTTGCAATTTTCGTGTTGTTTCTGGATCCTTAGATGAATATTTTGCTTGCAACTCTTTTAATTTTGGCTGTAATTCTTGCGTTTTACGCATACTTTTATTTTGATAATGCATCAACGGTAATAAAATAATCCGAATGATGATTGTAAATAAAATAATCCCAATCCCAGCGCTGCCTCCAAATGATAGGAAGTCAATTGCTCGTCCAAAATTATAGATAATGTATCTTTCCCAGATGCCTGTGCTGTTAGCTGTTACTTCACCGGTACCACAGCCTGTCAAAACCAACACTAATGCTACTAGCCCAAGGGCTAATAGTATTTTTTTCTTATTCTTCACGTTCGTTTACCTCTCTCACCAATAAAATATGTGCTAATTTAAAGACATGTTCGAGGTTTTTTTTTACCTCTGTTGACGTCAAGTTCACAATATTTGGCCGCGCGATAATAATAATATTGCTCTCTTGTCTAATTTCAGTCGCTAATAAGCGAAGATTTTCACGAATTTGGCGCTTCACATAATTACGCGTGACGGCGTTGCCAATCTTTTTGCCCACCGATAACCCTACTCTAAAATGTGGTTGTGTTTGAAAATCGACATAAACAACAAAATTTTTATTGGCAAATGAGTGTTTCTTCTGCATTATCGTTTGAAATTCATTTTCTTTCTTAATACGATAGGATTTTTTCACGCTTATCTCCTTTCGCTTAAAGCCCTACTAACTTATTCGTACACCTTATATGATAGCATAAAAACTCACTTTTTCCTCTAGCTTTTAATAACTCTTTTTTTACAAAAAAGTAAAAGGTTCATTTAAACTCACAAGAACGTAAAACACAGACTCGTAAAATAACAGGCTGATGTTGTGAGGCTAAATGAACCAAAACCATTAATAACGTAACAAAAAGTCTAACTCTACCACAAACTTACTCAATTAAAGATTATCGTTTCTTTATTCACTTTTACAAAAAAAACCACTGAAGGTCAGTGGCTTATGAACATAAAACTTTTCTTCCTTTACGACGTCTTGTCATTAATACGCGACGACCATTTTTAGTACTCATGCGTTTACGGAAACCATGAACTTTATTATGTTTACGTTTGCTTGGTTGGTATGTTCTTTTCATGTGTGACACCTCCTAAATAAAATATATCCTCTTTATAGTTAGACAGACTATAATATTATACGAAACCCCTGACTATCTGTCAACTCCCCTTCATTAAAAATTCAGCTTATTTCTTAGTAAAAGTTATCCACATCTCTTATTTTTTACGGGAAAAAATGTGGACATTCGAACATGTGGAAAAGTTATATCATAGTTGCCTTAGTAATTATCCACATGTTAGCTGTCTGTTATAAAGTTATCCACATTTAGAAAAGGACCTGTTAAAAACTGCCTAAAAGATGGCTATATCAATAAAAGTTATCCACATCGATTGAAGATAATGTCATATTCAGTGATACTTTTTCACAAAAATTGAACTAGGTGTGGATAAGTATCATCCCCTTTGTGGATATTTTTTCCACAGTTATATAAAATCAGTGGAAAACTTTTTTTTTTAATGCTAAAATAGATAAGACTATGAAATGATAGAGGAGGGAATTACTTTCATGCCAAATATTGAGTATATTTGGAAAGAACTAGAAGAAAGTTATCGAAAAATTTTAACTGTACCTAGTTTTAACGCCTGGATAGAACAAGCTAGTCCAATCAGTTTGATTGACGGGCGATTGACCATCGAAGTTCCTTCAACGCTTCACAAGGAATATTGGGAAAAAAACTTATCCACAAAAATTGTTGAAACAGGCTTTAAACTTACTGGCGAAGAAATTACGCCTATTTTTATCATCCAAAATGAGCAGCCTAATCAACAAATTGTCGAACCGAAACCAGAGTTAGTCGTATCTGAACTAACTCGAGAAAATAGTCGGAAAGCGTTACTCAATCCCAAATACACCTTTGACACCTTTGTTATTGGTAAAGGAAATCAGATGGCTCATGCTGCTGCTCTTGTTGTAGCTGAAGATCCTGGCTCAACCTATAATCCGCTATTCTTTTATGGAGGAGTTGGATTAGGTAAAACTCATTTGATGCATGCCATTGGCCATCAAATGTTATTAAATAGCCCTAATGCCAAAGTCAAATATGTCAGTAGTGAAACATTTGCTAATGATTTTATTAACTCCATTCAAAACCGAACATCAGAAAGCTTTCGGCAAGAATATCGCAACGTTGATTTACTACTAGTTGATGATATTCAATTTTTTGCTGATAAAGAAGGAACACAAGAAGAGTTTTTCCATACGTTTAACTCTCTCTATAATGACGGCCGACAAATTGTTTTAACGAGCGATCGTTTACCTAACGAAATACCAAAATTACAAGAACGTTTAGTCTCCCGCTTTGCATGGGGGCTGTCTGTTGATATTACACCACCTGATTTAGAAACTCGTATAGCTATTTTACGTAAAAAAGCAGATGCTGAACGTCTAGAAATCCCTGACGATACCTTAAGCTATATAGCTGGACAAATTGATTCCAATATTAGAGAGTTGGAAGGCGCGTTAGTGCGCGTTCAAGCCTATGCTACTATGAACAGCCAAGACATTACTACTAGTCTCGCTGCTGATTCATTAAAAACATTAAGACCTATTGGCCAAAAAAACCAATTGTCTATCCTAACTATCCAAGAAGAAGTATGTGACTATTATCATATTCAATTAAAAGACCTCAAAGGGAAAAAAAGAGTCAAAACAATTGTTTTACCTCGACAAATTGCGATGTATCTTTCACGAGAGCTAACAGATAACTCACTTCCTAAAATTGGTGCTGAATTTGGCGGTAAGGATCATACAACTGTTATCCATTCTCATGAAAAAATACAACAATTACTTGAAAATGATCCAACCATTCAAAAAGAAGTTGGAGAAATCAAAAATCAATTAATTTCTTAACATGTGGATAAACGATAAAAAACGAAAAAGTTATTAACAAGTTATACACAAGTGGATAACTCTAGAGATATCTAACGCTATTGCTCTTTTCCACAGTAATAACAGGCCCTACTACTACTATTATTTAATATAATAATAATATATATAAAGAAAGGACTCACATAAAAAATGAAACTAACCATGAATCGAAACACTTTTATTAATGAGTTATCAACTGCTCAACGTGCGATTTCATCAAAAACAACTATCCCTATCTTAACGGGTGTAAAAATAGACTTAACCTCTGAGGGTCTTTCTTTAACAGGAAGTAATGCTGATATTTCTATTGAAACTTTTTTATCTGCACAAGATGAAAAAGCTAACTTAACAATAGAAAAAACTGGCTCTATAGTCTTACAATCTCGTTTTTTTGGAGAAATTATTAGAAAATTACCAGAAGATTCATTTACATTAGAAGTTCTTGAAAATAATCAAGTTGCTATTACATCTGGAGCAGCTGAATTCGTTGTTAATGGATTAGATGCTGAAAATTATCCACACCTTCCTGTAATTGATGAAAATAATCAACTAAAAATCCCTGTTCGAGTGTTAAATAAAATTATTAGTGAAACAGGCTTTGCTGTCTCAATGCATGAAAGTCGACCAATTTTAACAGGTGTTCACTTTATTTTAAGCCATTCTGAATTATTAGCTGTTGCAACTGATAGCCATCGATTAAGTCAACGAGTTATCCCTGTGGAAAACGCAGTAGAAGATTTTGATATAGTTATCCCCGGGAAAAGTTTATTAGAATTATCTCGCTCGTTTAAAGATGAAGAAGAATTAGTTGAAATTAGTATTATGGAGAACCAAGTACTGTTTAAAACTAAAACAATGTATTTCTATTCTCGTTTATTAGAAGGGAAGTATCCTGATACTAATCGCTTAATTCCAAATAGTTTTAATACAGAAATTGAATTCAGTGTACCTGCTTTACTATCTGCTATTGAGAGAGCCTCATTGCTGTCACATGAGGGACGAAATAATATTGTTAGACTAGCCATTAGTTCGGATGAAGTAACTATTTACGGTAACTCTCCAGAAATAGGTAATGTTCAAGAAGAATTAACTTATTCAAAAGTAACAGGTGATCCACTTGAGATTTCTTTCAATCCTGATTATATGAAAGATGCATTAAAGGCATTTGGTGCGATTGATGTTGTGGTTAAATTTATTTCGCCTATTCGTCCATTTACTTTGGAGCCTGTTGATTCTGATATCTCTTTTATTCAATTAATTACGCCTGTTAGAACAAATTAAATTTAATGAAAATGACTTCGCAAATGTTTATCATTAGGAAGTCATTTTTATTTTGGTTATTTATGTTGAAAATTGTATGAAATTTTTAAAACTTAAAAAATAGGTGATTTAAGCTTATATGACGTTTTTAGGATAAAACTATCTATTTAATATAAAAAACGCTAAAAACAGAAAATACATAGGAAAATTTGTTTTTTAAGGTAAAAAAGAGTATAATATAGATAGATATTGTGTCATAAGAAGGTGAAAAGTTGAAAGAAACATTTAAATTGAATGCTGAGTTTATTAGATTGGGGCAATTCCTTAAAGAGATTGCTGTAATAGATAGCGGTGGAATGGCAAAATGGTATTTAAGCGAGCATGTGGTATTTGTTGATGGTGAAGTTGAAAATCGCCGAGGTCGAAAATTATATTCAGGCATGATGATTGAGATACCTGATACAGGTACTTTTTTTATGGAAAAAATGACCGAAACTATTGGAGAAGCTCCTCATGAAACTGAATAAACTCTTGTTAAAGAATTATCGTAATTATGAAGATTTGGCATTAGAATTTCCTAAATCCCTGAATGTTTTTCTAGGAGAAAATGCTCAAGGGAAAACTAATTTGTTGGAAAGTATCTATGTATTAGCTATGACTCGCAGTCATCGAACTAATAATGAAAAAGAATTTATTCATTGGGGAGCTGATGTTGCGCGGATTGTTGGCAATATAGAAAAAAGAAACCAGCACTTACAGTTAGAAATGGCTATTTCAACTAAGGGAAAAAAAACGAAGCTTAATCATATCGAACAAAAAAGATTAAGTGATTATATCGGTGAATTAAACGTCGTCTTATTCGCTCCAGAGGATTTATATTTAATCAAAGGGGCTCCTCAAGTGAGACGGCGATTTATTGATATGGAGTTAGGCCAGATCGATTCTGTTTATTTGTATCATTTAACGACTTACCAAAAGGTATTAAAACAACGAAATAAATATTTAAAGCAAATGAATGAACAAAAAAATGCCGATGAAACCTATCTGGATGTGCTTTCTGAGCAATTAGCTGAATCAGGTAGCCATGTGCTGCTATTGCGATATCAGTTTATCCAAAAACTTGAAGGCTGGTCTCAAGAGATCCATAGAGGAATTACTGATGGTCGTGAATTGTTAAAAATTGATTATCAAGCTAGTTTGTCTGTGACAGCTGACCAAAATCGAGAGGTTATTCGCGATATCTTTTTTGCAGAATTAAAAAAGAATCAAAAACGTGATATTTTTAAGCAAAATACTGCAATAGGTCCTCATCGAGATGATCTAGTGTTTTATATTGATGATAAAAATGTTCAAACTTATGGCTCACAAGGTCAACAAAGAACGACAGCATTAAGTTTAAAGTTGGCTGAAATTGAATTGATTCATGATGAAATTGGGGAATACCCCCTGTTACTCTTGGATGACGTTATGAGTGAATTAGATGATGAACGTCAGATACATTTATTAAAGACTATCGAAGGGAAAGTTCAAACCTTCGTTACAACGACAACACTGAAGCATTTAAGTGATCGTCTAATGAGTCAGCCAGATATTTTTATGGTGGAGAATGGCAGGGTAGAGAGGAAGAGTGAATAAACGTGGCAGAAGAAAAAATTAATGAACTGGATGATAAAGCTAAAGAGTATGATGCCAGTCAAATTCAAGTATTAGAGGGCTTAGAGGCCGTTAGAAAACGTCCAGGAATGTATATCGGATCAACAAGTGGACAAGGCTTACATCATTTAGTTTGGGAAATTGTTGATAATTCCATTGATGAGGCGTTAGCTGGTTATTGTACGGAAATTAATGTCATTATTGAAGCTGATGGAAGCATTACAGTCATCGACAATGGTCGGGGAATTCCTGTTGGGATTCAGGAAAAAACAGGTCGCCCAGCTGTTGAAACAGTTTTAACAGTCTTGCATGCCGGTGGTAAATTTGGCGGCGGTGGTTATAAAGTGTCTGGTGGTTTGCATGGTGTTGGATCATCTGTTGTAAATGCTTTGTCAACTAAATTGGAAGTTAAAGTTTACACGGATGGAAAAATCCATTATCAAGAGTTTCATCAAGGGAAAATTGTTGATGATTTAAAAGTTATTGGAGAGACTGATCGTCATGGAACCACGATTCATTTTGTTCCTGATCCTGAAATTTTTACAGAGACGGTAGAATTTGATTATGAAAAACTAGCGACACGTGTCCGTGAATTAGCCTTTTTAAATCGTGGTTTGAAGTTAACTATTGAAGATAAACGCGCAGAGAAACCACAAATACGTGATTATCATTATGATGGCGGAATTAAAAGCTATGTTGAGCATTTAAATGCGACTAAAACGGTCTTGTTTGATGATCCTATCTATACAGAAGGAGAGCAACAAGAAATTACAGTGGAAGTTGCCATTCAGTATACAGATGGGTATCATACTAATTTATTGAGTTTTGCTAACAACATTCATACTTATGAGGGTGGAACTCATGAATTTGGTTTTAGAACGGCTCTAACTCGTGTTATTAATGATTATGGTCGTAAACAAAAAATTATTAAAGAAAATGAAGAAAATTTAAGCGGTGAGGATGTTCGTGAAGGAATCACGGCAGTTATTTCAATCAAACACCCAGATCCACAGTTTGAAGGTCAGACAAAAACCAAACTTGGAAATTCAGAAGTACGAACGGTTACGGATCGACTATTTTCAGAAGCGTTCAGTAAATTCCTGATGGAGAATCCAACAGTTGCTAAAAAAGTAGTTGAAAAAGGTGTTTTAGCAGCTAAGGCGCGTTTAGCAGCTAAGCGTGCGCGAGAAGTTACTCGTCGTAAGGGGGCACTTGAAATCAGTAACTTACCTGGTAAGTTAGCAGATTGTTCAAGTCGTGATCCTGAAAAAACAGAGTTATTTATCGTCGAAGGAGACTCAGCTGGTGGTTCTGCTAAGCAAGGTCGTAGTCGTGAACATCAAGCTATTTTGCCAATTCGAGGAAAAATCTTGAATGTTGAGAAAGCTTCAATGGACAAAATCTTGGCGAATGAAGAAATTCGGTCGTTATTTACCGCGATGGGGACAGGTTTTGGAGATGAGTTTGATGTGTCAAAGGCTCGTTATCATAAATTAGTTATTATGACCGATGCCGATGTTGATGGTGCACATATTAGAACCTTGTTATTAACCTTATTTTACCGGTTCATGCGTCCAGTCGTGGAGGCTGGCTATGTTTATATTGCTCAACCGCCTCTTTACGGAATTAAGCAAGGGAAGAATATTACGTATATTCAACCGGGTAAAAATGCAGAAGAAGAGTTGGCTAAAACAATTGCTAGTTTACCTGCAACGCCGAAACCAAGTGTTCAACGATACAAAGGGCTTGGGGAGATGGATGATCATCAGCTATGGGAAACAACAATGGACCCTGACAACCGTTTAATGCTACGTGTGACGGTTGACGATGCGATTAGAGCCGATCAAATTTTTGAAATGTTGATGGGTGATAAGGTTGAACCACGTCGTAATTTCATTGAAGAAAATGCGCGCTATGTGAAGAATTTAGATATTTAATTGAAATCAATGATATAAAAAGAGGATTGTTTGATGAGATAGTAAACAATCAGTTGTGTGTTTGTCACTCGTCTCTGGAAATGTTTTATTAATGGTTCACGTTACAATCAACTGAGACGAGTGGAAAGAGTTGTAAAAAAGGAGAAGCTTTCATGACAGATGAAGTAAAAGTAAATGTAAAAGATGTCAATCTAACAAGTGAAATGGAAGATTCATTTATTGATTACGCTATGAGTGTTATCGTGTCTCGGGCCCTTCCAGATGTTAGAGATGGATTGAAACCTGTTCATCGCCGAATCTTGTATGGCATGAATGATTTAGGCGTAACACCAGATAAACCTCATAAAAAATCCGCTAGAATAGTTGGGGATGTTATGGGTAAGTATCACCCCCATGGAGATAGTGCGATTTATGAATCAATGGTGCGGATGGCACAGCCATTTAGCTTCCGTCAAATGTTAGTTGATGGCCATGGTAACTTTGGTTCTGTAGATGGAGATGGCGCGGCGGCCATGCGTTATACTGAGGCAAGAATGAGTAAAATCGCCTTAGAGATGCTGCGTGATATCAATAAAGATACGGTTGATTTTGGTAACAACTACGATGAGACTGAGCGAGAGCCATTAGTCCTGCCAGCTCGTTTTCCAAACTTATTAGTTAACGGAACGACTGGGATTGCGGTAGGGATGGCGACCAATATTCCACCTCATAATTTAGGTGAAGTAATTGATGCAACCAAATTAGTGATGGATAATCCTGATGTGACGACTGCTGAGTTAATGGAAGTATTACCAGGACCCGATTTTCCAACGGGTGGATTAGTTATGGGGAAATCAGGTATTCGTCGTGCGTATGAAACGGGTAAAGGATCAATTACCGTTCGCTCTAAAGTAGAAATTGAAGAAATGAAAAACGGTAAAGAACGTATTATTGTAACAGAAATTCCTTATATGGTTAATAAAGCTAAATTAATTGAGAGAATTGCTGATTTGAGTCGTGAAAAACGAGTTGAAGGTATGACTGATTTACGTGATGAATCGTCACGTGAAGGAATGAGAATTGTGATTGAAGTCCGTCGAGATGTCAGTGCCTCAGTTATTTTGAATAATTTATATAAAATGACTGCGTTACAAAATTCATTTGGTTTTAATATGTTGGCAATAGTTAATGGCGAACCGAAAATTTTAGGGTTGAAAGCTATTTTATCTCATTACATTAAGCACCAAGAAGAGGTAATTCGTCGCCGAACAGAATTTGATAAGAAAAAAGCCGAGGCAAGAGCTCATATACTAGAGGGCTTACGTATTGCGTTAGACCATATTGATGAAATTATTAAAGTGATTCGTGCTTCTCAGTCAGATGATGTGGCAAAAGCTGCGTTAATTGAGCAATTTAGTTTATCTGATCGTCAAGCCCAAGCTATTTTAGATATGCGGTTACGACGTTTAACAGGGTTGGAACGAGATAAGATTGAAAAGGAATATCAAGAATTATTAGAATTGATTGCTGATTTAACCGATATTTTAGCTAATCATCAACGCATAGTTGACATCATTCAAACCGAATTGCAAGAAGTGAAAGATCGGTATAATGATGCTCGTCGAACGGAATTATTAGTAGGCGAGGTTCTTAGTCTAGAAGATGAGGATTTGATTGAAGAGGAAGATATTGTTATTACATTAACGCATAATGGTTACATCAAACGTCTACCTAATTCTGAATTCAGAAGCCAAAAACGTGGTGGACGTGGTGTTCAAGGCATGGGAATGCACGATGATGATTTTGTGGAAAATCTAGTCTCATGTTCAACCCACGATAACTTATTATTCTTTACTAATAATGGTAAGGTATATCAAGCCAAGGGGTATGAAATTCCTGAATACGGCCGTACAGCAAAAGGGATTCCGATTATTAATTTACTAGGAATTGACTCTTCCGAAAAGATTGAAGCGATTATTAGTGTGAGCGGTCAAGCAGAAGAAGGACATTATCTGTTTTTCACAACTCGTAAAGGGATTGTGAAACGGACATCTGTAACAGCTTTTGCCAATATTCGTAGTAATGGACTGATTGCTATTGGCCTTCGTGAAGACGATGAACTAATTAATGTGACTGTTACGGATGGTACGAAGAATATTATCATAGGAACTCACTCAGGCTATTCTGTAACCTTCGATGAGAAAGATGTTCGTGATATGGGTAGAACGGCTACAGGCGTCCGTGGCGTCCGTCTGAGAGACGATGATTATGTTGTCGGCATGGATATTCTCGAAGAAGGAAAAGAAGTCCTAGTTATTACAGAAAATGGTTATGGGAAACGAACTAGCTGGGAAGAGTACCCAGTCAAAGGGCGTGGTGGTAAAGGAATCAAAACAGCCAATATTACGACTAAAAATGGTCCCCTAGCTGGTTTAACTACTGTGACTGGTGAAGAAGATATTTTATTAATTACGAATAAAGGGGTTATTATTCGTTTTGGTGTTGAATCAGTATCGCAAACTGGTCGAGCAACTCAAGGTGTTCGTTTGATTCGTTTAGAAGAAGATGCAAGTGTCTCTACCATGGCAAAAGTAGAACCAGAAGAAGTTGAAGAAGTGACAAACGCAGAGTCGACTGAGAATTCTACAGAAGAATAATGTTGCAGGAGTTATTTCAAGAACTCGCTAAAACAGATCGAAAAGATGAAAAATTCTTTTCGGTCTGTTTTTTTATAAAATTAGTAATTAGATACATCTTGTTTAGACGGTCGCTGTGATTGATAGTAGTTATTCCTTATGAAGTTTTTCTTGATTTTATTCCCAAAAAATAGTATAGTATAAAGATGTGAGTAATCTATTTTAGATAACTCTCCTTGCTCTATATAGAGATAGAGCCAAAGTCCATAAGGAGGTGAACAATCAATGAGTCAAACAACGAATTATGAAGTTATGTATATCATTCGTCCGAACATTGATGAAGAAGCTAAAACAGTATTAGTTGATCGTTTTGATGCAATTCTTAAAGACAACGGTGCTGAAATTTTAGAATCTAAAGATTGGGAAAAACGTCGTTTAGCGTACGAAATCAAAGATTTCCGCGAAGGCATCTACCATATCATTAAAGTTTCTTCAACAAATGCTGATGGTATCAATGAATTTGATCGTTTAGCAAAAATCAATGACGATATTATCCGTCATATGATCATCAAAGAAGAGAACTAAAATGTTTCACGTGAAACATTGAGATGAGAAAGGGGATGAAGATTTGATTAACAATGTTGTGCTTGTCGGCCGATTGACAAAGGATCCAGATTTACGTTATACATCAAGTGGCTCAGCAGTTGCTACATTCACTTTAGCAGTAAATAGAAGTTTTACAAACCAAAGTGGTGATAGAGAAGCTGATTTCATTAATTGTGTGATCTGGAGAAAACCTGCAGAAACCTTAGCTAATTATACTCGTAAAGGTTCTCTAATTGGTGTTGTAGGAAGAATTCAAACTCGTAACTACGAAAACCAACAAGGTCAAAGAGTTTATGTAACAGAAGTTGTTTGTGACAATTTCCAAATGCTAGAATCTAAAAATGCCAATGAGCAGAGAAAACAAGAGCCAAGTTATGGTGGCAACCAGCAAAGCCAAGGTGGCGGTGGTTATCAACAACAAAGTAATCAATCATTTGACCAATCTTCATCATCCCAACAAAAAGATATGCCAGATTTTGGTCGTGATACAGCAGCCGATCCATTTGGTTCAGCTTCACAAATCGACATATCAGATGATGATTTACCATTCTAAAATTGAACAGGAGGGAAAATGATGGCTCAACAAAGAAGAGGCGGAAAAAGAAGACGTAAGGTTTGTTATTTCTGTGCTAATCATGTAGACCACGTTGACTATAAAGATGTAGAATTGCTTAAAAGCAGATTTATTTCTGAAAGAGGTAAAATTTTACCACGTCG
Organism: Vagococcus sp. WN80Y; assembly: GCF_059621045.1. Classification (NCBI taxonomy): domain Bacteria; kingdom Bacillati; phylum Bacillota; class Bacilli; order Lactobacillales; family Enterococcaceae; genus Vagococcus; species Vagococcus sp. WN80Y. The sequence continues at coordinate 31,032 of NZ_JCAQHY010000155.1, read as the reverse complement.
TGTAACTGGCACTTGTGCTAAGCATCAACGTACGTTGACAGTAGCAATCAAACGCGCGCGTATTATGGGATTACTTCCATTCGTAGGCGAAGAAAATTAATTATAAAGACAATGCTAGTTTTAGCATTGTCTTTTTATATAGGGTGATTGAATAGTAATAGGTGAATGTACATACTTAATATAAGATATTATTGTTGGTGAACATAGAAGAAATGAAAAGTAACCTATTGCTATCGTTAAGGCAGAGATAATACATGAAGTTATAAAGTTTTTGTCCTAGAAAGTACTTAGTATGAAATTTTTATTTCCTAACGAATACAGTTATAATGTTTCACGTGAAACATTATAACTGTATTCGTTAGGAAATAGCTAGAACTAATTCTTATTTGAGCTCTGCCTGAATTGTGGTAGAATAGAAGAGTAATGTGGCAGAATACGTAACATGTAATGGCAATAAACATATAGAGGAGTGTTGTAACTATGAAAGTTATTTTTACTAAAGATGTTAAAGGACAAGGCAAAAAAGGAGAAGTTAAAGAAGTTGCGTCAGGCTATGCGCAAAACTTTTTGATCAAGAATGGTTATGCTAAAGAGGCAACCACAGGAAATGTTAGTGAATTGAATGCTCAAAAGAAAGCTAAGCAAAAGCAAGATGCTGAAATCAAAGCAGAAGCAGAAGAGTTGAAAAATAAACTTGAAAAGGAAGGGTTTGAAGTTTTATTAAAAGCAAAGGCTGGCGAAGATGGGCGGTTGTTTGGTTCTATTCCTTCAAAACAAATTGCAGATGCCTTAAAGAAGCAGCATGATATTAAACTGGATAAAAGAAAAATGGAGTTACCACAGCCGATTAGAACATTAGGCTACAGCAATGTTCCTGTTAAGCTACATCATGAAGTGACAGCTGTTTTAAGAGTACATGTTGTAACAGAGTAAAGCGAATAGATTTATTCGCTTTTTCCTTTTTTTATTATGTTAGTAAGAATTACGCTTAAGCGTGAAATAGGAGAGACAAGTGAATGAATGAAGTAATGCAAGATAGAATTCCACCACAAAATATTGAAGCGGAACAAGCTGTATTAGGGTCGATATTTTTAGATGCAGAGTCTATTATTGAGGCGATGGAATACATTGAGACGAAAGATTTTTATCGACGAAGTCATCAATTGATTTTTGAAACAATGTTGAATTTGAATAATCGTAGTGAAGCAATTGATATTATTACGGTTAAGGATCAATTAGAAACTCAGAATTTAATTGAAGATGTAGGTGGTTTATCTTATTTATCAGAATTGGCTTTAGCAGTTCCAACTGCAGCTAATATTGTCCACTATGCTAAAATTGTTGAGCAAAAATCATTGCTTCGTAATTTAATTCAAACAGCGACTGATATTGTTAGCCAAGGATTTGAACAAGGCGAAGAAGTAGAATCCATTTTAGATGAAGCTGAGCGTCGGATCTTAGAAGTATCAGAAAAGCGAAATAGAAGTGGCTTTTTATCGATTTCTGAAGTGCTAAATACAACATTTGCTGAAATTGATCGCTTGTCTCAACAAGAAGAGGAAATTACAGGAATCCCAACCGGCTACCACGCGTTAGACAAAATGACCGCGGGGCTACAACCAGAAGAATTGATTATTTTAGCGGCCCGGCCAGCAGTAGGGAAAACAGCATTTGCGTTAAATATTGCTCAAAATATAGGAACTAAGACGGATCGTTCTGTGGCTATATTTAGTTTGGAAATGGGGGCAAGCTCTCTCGTTAATCGGATGCTGTGTGCTGAGGGTACAATTGAGGCAGCGCATTTAAGGACAGGTCAATTAAATGAAGAAGAGTGGCAAAACTTAATTATGGCGATGGGAAGTTTGTCTAAAGCTAATATCTATATAGACGATACTCCGGGAATAAAAATATCTGAAATTCGAGCAAAATGTCGGAAACTGGCACAGGAGAGAGGCGATCTCGGATTAATTCTAATTGATTATTTGCAGTTAATAGAAGGTACTGGTCGAGAAAATCGTCAGCAAGAAGTATCAGAAATTTCTCGTCAATTAAAGAAATTAGCAAAAGAACTAAAAGTTCCTGTTATTGCCTTGTCTCAGCTATCTCGTGGTGTTGAGCAACGACAAGATAAGCGCCCTGTATTGTCAGATATTCGTGAGTCTGGTTCGATTGAACAAGATGCAGATATTGTAGCGTTTCTTTATCGTGATGATTATTATCGTGATGAAGAAGGGGAAGATTCTGGTGAGGAAAAAGAAGATAATAATATAATTGAAGTTATTATTGAAAAAAACCGGAGTGGTGCACGAGGAACAGTTGAGTTACTTTTTATTAAAGAATATAATAAGTTTTCATCACTTTCAACACGAACAGATTTTTAATGTTCGTGTTTTATTTATTTTTCATCGAAAAAAAAGTGGATATACGTCTTTTCTTTGTCGGGATTCGTTTTTTGTTAAAAAAGTTCGTCTATTGCTTGATTTAATGGAGTTACCTTGTTAGAATAAACAAGGACAAAAAAATATGAATGAGGTGTTCAGATGTCATCAGTAGTAGTTGTTGGTACACAGTGGGGCGATGAAGGGAAAGGCAAGATTACAGACTTTTTAAGTGAGAATGCAGAAGTTATTGCTCGTTATCAAGGCGGTGATAATGCGGGACACACGATAAAATTTGATGGTGTTACTTATAAGCTGCAATTAATTCCATCAGGTATTTTTTATAAAGATAAAATTAGTGTAATTGGGAATGGTGTGGTAGTTAATCCAAAATCTATTGTAAGAGAATTGGGATATTTAGCTGATAAAGGTGTTGATACAAATAATTTACGTATTTCCGACCGCGCACACGTTATTTTACCTTACCACATTCTACTAGATACATTGCAAGAAGAATCAAAAGGTGATAGCAAAATTGGGACAACTAATAAAGGCATTGGACCAGCTTATATGGATAAAGCGGCTCGAATTGGGATTCGCATGGCTGATTTATTGGACAAGGAATTGTTTGAAGAGCGTCTGCGAATTAATTTAGAGGAAAAAAACAGAGTGTTTACCAAAATGTATGATGCTGAACCTTTAAATTTTGATGATATTTTTGAGGAATATTATGAGTATGGTCAACAAATAAAACATTATATTACGGATACATCTGTTATTTTAAATGATGCTTTGGATAATGGTAAACGCGTGCTTTTTGAAGGTGCACAGGGGGTAATGCTAGATATTGATCAAGGGACATATCCTTATGTTACCTCATCTAATCCAGTTGCCGGTGGTGTGACAATCGGAAGTGGTGTGGGACCATCTAAAATTGATAAAGTCGTTGGTGTGTGTAAAGCTTATACGTCTCGTGTGGGGGATGGACCTTTTCCTACGGAGCTGTTTGATGAAACTGGAGACAGAATTAGAGAAATCGGCCGTGAATTTGGAACTGTGACAGGACGACCTCGCCGTGTGGGATGGTTTGATACAGTGGTCATGCGTCACTCTAAACGAGTATCAGGGATTACTAATTTATCATTGAATTCTATTGATGTATTAAGTGGCTTGCCAACAGTTAAAATATGCACGGCTTATGAATTGGATGGTAAAGAAATCTATCATTATCCTGCGAGTTTGAAAGAACTTGCTCGTTGTAAGCCAATTTTTGAAGAGCTTCCTGGATGGGAAGAGGATATAACAGAATGTAAAACTTTAGCAGATTTGCCTGAAAATGCTAGAAATTACGTTCATCGAGTATCTGAATTAGTTGGCGTGAGAGTTTCAACTTTTTCAGTTGGACCAGATCGCAATCAAACGAATGTATTAGAGAGTGTCTGGGCACAGATTTAAGTGAGGTAAGTAAAAAAGGGATCTGAGGTCCCTTTTTTATTTTGGAAGAATGTAGCTAATTAATCTATGCTATAATAAAACGAAAAGGGGGATATAATGGAGAGACAATTTGATTTAATGACAGATTCTTGCTGTGATTTACCATATGATTATCTTGTAGAAAATGATGTTAAATTTGTTAGTATGATTATTAATTTAGATGATAAAGAGTACATTGATGATTTAGGAAAAACTTTCAATTACGACTGGTTTATGAACGAGTTGGAAAATGGTAAGATGCCATCAACGTCACAAATAAATATGGGTGTTTACACTGAAATTTTTTCACAATATATAGGTAGTGACGTTCCATTATTGTATTTGTGTTTTTCATCTGCTTTAAGTGGCTCGTACAGTAATGCTGTTATGGCATTAGAGTCTTTAAATGAAGAGCATGGTGAGTTACCGATTACGATTATTGATACAAAAGCGGCTTGTTTAGGAGAAGGGGTATTGGTGCATGAAGTCATTGAAATGAGAAATGCTGGCCATGATATAAGAGCTGCAAAAGAGTGGTTAGCGAATAATTTATTGAACTTACATTCTTGGGTGACGGTTAATGATTTGAAACATCTGGAGAGAGGTGGCCGTATTTCAAAAACTGCTGCGACAGTTGGTAGTATGATTAAAATTAAGCCAATCATCATCGTAGATAATCAAGGACGGTTAATCAATGTGGGGAAGGTTAGAGGTCGTCGCCATTCATTAAAAAAATTAGTGGATGAAACCTGTAGAGGAGCTGTGACTAGCGATCAACAAACTATTTATGTTGCCTATGCGGGTGATTTAGAGGCAGGACAGTGGGTTAAGAATGCTCTTGCTGAGCAATTGACAGATAAAACGATACAGTTGTTAAGAATGGGACCAACAATTGCGAGTCATACGGGGTATGGTGCGATTGCTATTTTTTCATTTGGACAAGAACGATAAGAAAAACGAGTCACACCAAGTTTAATTAGGTGACTCGTTTTTTGATTGGTTAAATTAGTTACTAAAAATTTGTTTAACACGTGCTTGCACATCTTTATTTTCTAAGAATTCGTCATAAGTTGTTTCTGCACGATCGACAACGCCTTTATCAGAAATCGCAATAATTCGGTTAGCCAATGTTTGGATAAATTGATGGTCATGGGATGCAAATAAAATAGAGCCTTTAAATGCGATTAGACCATCGTTAAGTGCAGTGATAGACTCTAGGTCCAAATGGTTAGTAGGATCGTCTAGAACTAACACATTGGCTTTTGAGAGCATTAATTTAGATAACATACAACGTACTTTTTCTCCACCTGATAAAACATTAACAGGTTTCATAACATCTTCACCAGAGAAAAGCATTCTTCCTAAGAAGCTTCGTAAAAAAGTGTTGTCATCTTCATCTTTGCCAGCATATTGGCGTAACCAGTCAACAATAGCTTGTTCATTGCCTTCAAATTCTTCAGAGTTATCTTTTGGTAGGTAAGCTTGAGACGTAGTGACACCCCATTTTATTGTACCTGAATCTGGTTCCATTTCTCCCATTAAAATTTTGAAAAGAACAGTTGGAACTAAATCATTTGTTGCCACAAAGGCTACTTTATCGTCCTTTGTTAAGGTAAATGAGATATTATCTAAGATTTTTTTACCATCAATTGTTTTTGAAATGTTTTCAACAGTTAATAGGTCATTCCCAATTTCACGTTCAGGGCTAAAGCCAACGAAAGGATAGCGACGTGATGATGGTTGAATGTCATCAAGAGTGATTTTTTCCAACATTTTCTTACGTGATGTTGCTTGTTTTGATTTAGATGCGTTAGCGCTAAATCGTGCAATAAAGTCTTGTAATTCTTTTACTTTTTCTTCTTTTTTAGAGTTTTGATCAGCTTGTAACTTAGCAGCTAATTGGCTAGACTCTAACCAAAAATCATAGTTACCAACGTAAAGTTGAATTTTTCCAAAGTCTAAGTCGGCCATATGAGTACATACTTTGTTTAAGAAGTGACGGTCATGTGAAACGACAATAACAGTATTTTCAAAATTAATTAAAAATTCTTCTAACCAAGCGATGGACTGTGTATCAAGACCATTCGTTGGCTCATCTAATAGTAAGACATCTGGTTTGCCAAAAAGGGCTTGTGCAAGTAAGACTTTTACTTTTTGTCCAGCCGTTAATTCAGACATGGTAACATTGTGTAGATCATCAGGGATGTTTAAACCTTGTAGTAAGGTAGCTGCTTCAGGTTCTGCTTCCCAACCATTTAATTCAGCAAATTCGCCTTCTAAATCAGCGGCTTTGATACCATCTTCGTCTGTAAAGTCTTCTTTCATGTAAATGGCATCTTTTTCTTGCATGACTTCATATAGTCGTTTATGACCCATCATAACGGTTGCTAAAACTGTTTGATCTTCATAGTCAAAATGGTTCTGTTTTAAGGTCGCCATGCGCTCGTCTGGACCTAAAGTAATGGAACCAGTTGAGGCATCGATGGAGCCTTCTAAAACCTTTAAAAAGGTTGATTTCCCTGCGCCATTAGCCCCAATAAGGCCATAACAGTTGCCAGGTGTAAATTTGATATTAACATCTTCAAATAGCTTGCGATCGGGTAATTGTAAACTAACATTTGATACAGTAATCATATATTTCCTCAATTCTGATAATTTTATCTCTATTTTCTAGATAGACCTCCTTGCATTATATCGAGGAATGACGCTAATTACAACCTTTAACGTCGGTTGTTTTACTGAAATAAGTGATTTAAAGTATTATATGAAAAAAATAGGCAAAAGTTAAAAAGATTAGTCAGAATAGACCTGGTGTATTAAATGGCTTGTAATATCCAGAATTTGTTTTGATTGTCTGTAATCGTTTTTTTGTTTACAAATGTAACCAGTCTATCTGTGAGCGAGAAAATAGAGTGAATAAATTCTATGTATCTTTTGTTCCATTTAAAAATGAAAGGTGGCAGTAATTATTAGTTTGAGGTAAACTAGAAAAATAACAAGATAAGAAATTAATCAAAGGAGTTTTATGAATATGTCAATCAAATTAGTAGCTATCGATATTGATGGAACATTACTGAATTCAAATAAGGAAATCACAACAAAGACAAAGGAGGTAATTGCAGAAGCAAAAGTTCGAGGAATAAAAATTGTCTTAGCGACGGGTAGACCTTATCCAGGTGTTTTATCATCGTTGAAGGAGTTGAATTTGGAAGAAGCTGGTGACTATGTTATTACCTATAATGGGTCACTGGTACAAGCTAGTGATACTCAAGCGACGATTGTTTCTTATGGATTGACGTATGATAATTTTATCGAAATCGAAGCGATGGCTCGTCAAGTGGGTTCCCATTTACATACAATCGATACTCAAAATATTTATACGGCTAATCATCATATTAGCCCCTATACCATTCATGAAGTTGGTTTGACGGGCATGCCACTTTATTACCGTTCGGTGGATCAAATGACAGCTGATATGAAGATTGTCAAAATGATGATGATTGATGAACCAGCCATATTAGATGAAGCCATTAAAAAAGTTCCTGATTGGTTCAAAGAAAAGTATACAACAGCTAAAAGTGCAGACTTCTACTACGAAGTGCTGAATAAAAAAGCGAATAAAGGTCAAGCGTTACATGAGTTAGCGCAACATTTAGGGATAAAACAAACAGAAACAATGGCAATTGGTGATAATGAAAATGATTTGACAATGGTAGAGTATGCTGGAATTGGTGTGGCAATGGCTAATGCGGTACCTGTTTTAAAAGCAGTGGCTGATGTAGAGACATTAACGAATGACCAGGATGGAGTTGCACAGGTTATTATAAGACATGCATTTAATTAGGGGGATTAGTAGTGACAAAAACAATTAAAGAATCAGCAGAATTGTTGGGAATATCAACTCAGGCTATTTATAAGCGCATCAAAAATATGGATGACAACCAGTTGGCAACTTTCTTAACAACTGATGATAACGGTGTTCGTATGCTGACGTCAGAAGGGTTGCAATTTATTGGCGGTGATCGTAAAGAAGAAGCGCTTGTCAAAGAGGAGCATACTGATTCAACAGAAGCAGTAAAAAGTCAATCAGATCAAGAGTTGGTAACATGGTTACAAGCTGAAATTAGTAAGCTAAACGATGAATTGAAGATAGAACGTGAAAATTCTCGAGAATTAACGCGCAAATTGATAAAAATAACGGAAAATCAGCAAGCTTTATTAGGGCATAATATGGGAATGAAGCAAGTTGAGAATCAACCTGTTGTTCAGCCGATTGAAGAAAGTAAAAGTGAACTAGCAGAGTTAGAAGAGGAAAAAACAGAGACTACTGAAAAGACACCTCCTCAACCAACAGAGAAAATTCTGGAAAACGAAGCTGAATCAAAAGGATTTTTTTCTCGACTTTTTAAGAAATAGCTCGTCCATTTTTTTACTTATCTTCTTTAAAAATCGTATGTAATATCACCTATACCAATTATGAATTATTACGGATTAACTAAAAAATGATCTGAAGTCTATCACAGGCTTCAGATCATTTTTTATTGTGTTCGTGTCAATAATTGTGTTGTCAGAGAATAGACAGTTTCCTTGATTAACTGATTAGATGTAGAAAGGCGATTGATGTCTTTGAGAGCCTTTGTTGTATATTTCTTAGCTAATGACTGTGCAGCTTGAACGCCCTCATACTTTTGGACAAGCTCAAACACTTTTTCAGCATCTTCATTTGTCATTTGGTCTTTCTTATTGAGGTATGGTAAAAGTGCTTCAGGATTAGCTTTTAGCGCATATAAAAGTGGTAGGCTGTAAACGCCTTGTTTGACATCTTCAAGAACTGGTTTACCAATAATTGAGGCTTCTTGAGAATAGTCTAAGATATCATCAATGATCTGAAAAGTAATCCCAATAGAGGCACCAATTTGTTTACATTTAGTGGCAAATAAATCGGAGCATCCACTCTCATAAGCTCCGACAAAACAACTTAAGGCAAATAATTCGGCAGTTTTTCCAGAAATATTAGTTAAGTAGCTTTCAATGGTCATAGAGGTATCGTATCTGTTGTCCATTTGACCAAGCTCACCTGATAGGATTTTTTCCATGCTTTTCGCATTCAATTGAATACTTTTAAGTGAGGAGGCGTAGTCTGCCAATAATTTAAAACAGCTAACAAATAAGTAATCACCTGCATAGACAGCTACATCTTTCCCAAATTGACTTTGGATAGTTAACTTGTTTCGTCTCGTATCGGCTTCATCAACAATATCATCATGAATTAATGTGGCTGTGTGAAGTGTCTCCATGGCAGCAGCTAGCGCAATAGCTTTATCTTTATCATAGTCATTTCCAAATTGCGAAAATAAGAGCAGATAGGCTGGTCTTAGCATTTTGCCACCTGAATGAATCATAGTTAGAATGGCTTTTTCAACGTCTTTATTGGATAATTTGATAGATTTTTCCATCAAAGTTAAGGTTGTTTTGAGATCGTTTGACAAATCAGGGTAATCGTTCCATAATTTGTGTATTTTCATGGGTATACTCCTTATAAAAAATAATAGCTAATCGAAAAATATCATTTTTTTATGATGATGTTGTTAGTGAGATGCCTCATATTCCTTTTGGAAGGTATTGAGTGTCTTAACATGTTGAAGCAAGTAGTTAGCGGCTATTCCAACAGCAATTCCAGCCAAAATACCAATGATTGAGAGTATAGGGAGATAAAGCATGACAGTCCATGATCGTGCGATAAAGCTTGCCATTGCTAGCTGGCCTACATTATGCAAAAAGCCTCCAACAGAACTGATTCCAATAACACTGACACGGTTAGGTCCTAATTGTTTGGTTAGGAGCATTCCAATGTAACTTAGGAGTGCGCCAGCGGCACTGTACAGTAGTGTTGAAATAGTTCCTCCTAGTAGTGTAGTCAAAATTAGGCGTAGACAAACAAGAAAAAAGCTTTCTCGTTTAGGCATTGTAAAAATAGCAATAATAGTAATTAAATTAGCTAATCCTAATTTGGCTCCAGGGGCAATAGCGAAAGGAAATGGGATCATATTTTCTAATAAGCCAATAATGACACCTTGAGCAACTAGGAGTGAAATATAGATGAGTCGTTTATTTTTAGTCATGTCTTTCCTCCAGATTGATTAGCTAAGTATATCATAAATTAGGGAAATGTCCTGTTATTTAATCGACTAACAAATGGTTTTTTATCAAAATAAAGTTCTAAGGGATATTCCCTTAGAACTTTATTAGTAAGGGTCGCTTATTCGCTTCGCCCGTATATCGATTTTGTGTCGCCATACCACCATTTACCTAGTGTCCGTTGTAACCATGGCACTACCCATTTGTCTAAACCAACAGCACGTCCTGAACCATTCATTAGAGCAAAGGCAACGGGAATAAACCAAATGTTAACCCAATAGAACATACCAGATAAGCAGAAGGCAGCTACTAAAGCAATTGTAGAGGCACTTGCTAACCACGTGAATAGTCCAGCAATTAATGCCAAGGCAATTAGAATTTCAAAAATTGTCATAAATTTTTGGAAGAATAGAGCAACTTCTTTGTTAGGCATCATGAATTCCATGACAGATGAAAACCACTTAGGCATATGATCAAACACCATCATTGGTTCTTCTCCATAAGCATAACTTAAACCAAAATGTGCCACTGTTTCTGTTCCAGCTTCAACGGCACCAGAGGCACCTGTTGTTGCTTCTGCAGCACCGGAAGCACCGCTAGTCGCTGCTTCTTGTAACCAAGGGAAAGGAAAGACAACATTGTCAGTAAACCAAGATCCTTCACCAAACCAAGTAGATGGTTTGAGATAGTCACCAGTTCCCACCACTTTTTTCATTGATTCAACTAACCACATTAATCCATAGAAGACACGTAAAGGAACAGACCATAGGACGTTACCATAGCGAGATGAATGCCCACGGGCAACATTACGCTCATCTTTAATATGGAAGAATTCGTGCATAACATATTGGAAAGCATAGTATCCAGTACGAATGTCTAAGAAATATTTTAAGTTGATCATGTGTTTCATTAAGATAGCCATAAAGCCACTTAAATGAATTTTTTCAAAGAGACATGCGACGCCATATTTAGAGCCAATTGAAACCATGAATCCTTGGTAGTTTCCTTTATATGCATGTTTCTCAGTTTTGTTAACTTCTGCAACGATATTCATCGCGGCGCAATGTCCAGTACCTTCGGCAGCTTGGACAATTTGTGGCGTTGGTGTATTTTCAAATTCTTCATAATACACTAAATCTCCAACAACATAAACCCCTTTATCTTCATACCCTTTTGCTTGTAAGAACTCATTAGCTATTAAGCGATTAGCACGAGCTGATTCCATTTCGAAAGCTTTTGCATCACTATTGGCCTGAACTCCAGCGGTCCAAATTAATGTATGAGTAGGGATTTTTTCGCCATTTTTTAGCGTAATCGCATTGTCAGCCACTTCAACTATTGGTGAGTTTTTAAGAATTTTAATACCTTTTTTCACCATAAAGCGTTCAGCTTTACCAGCATCATTACGGTCTAACATGTTTAAAATAGTAGGTGCTGCTTCAACGACTAGTAATGAAATTTCGTCGGCCGTTAATTTATTGTCTTTGGCTAAACGGTCTTTCCAATCTAATAATTCGCCGACCATCTCGATTCCAGTAAAACCAGAGCCACAAACAACAAAAGTAAGCATAGCTTTGCGTAATTCAGCATCAGGTTCTAGGGCCGCTTTTTTCACAGTACGTTGGATGTGCTCACGTAGTTTGATAGAGTCTTCCATAGACCATAGTGTGAAACCATGCTCTTTAACGCCTGGTGTACCAAAATCATTAGGTTCGCCACCCATGCCAAGCATGATGTAATCAAATGGGTATTCACCGTGTTCAGTTATAACCACTTTGTTTTCTTTATCGATATTTGTAACGTTATCGGTAACTAGAGTGACATTTTTCCTTTTACAAAACAAACGTTGCAGGTCATATTGAATCGCAGTGGGTTCAACACGGCCACCAGCAACTTCATGTAGTTCGGTCATCATTGTTTGGTAGGAATGACGATCAATTAATGTAATTTCAACATCTGGATTTTTTTTCAGTTTTTTGGATAATGTTTTTGTTCCAAATACACCTGAATACCCAGCCCCTACGACGACAATTTTAGTCTTTGCCATAGTTCTAACCTCTCTCCTTTAAATAAATAAACTTTCTTTGTACAAAAATAATTGCTTTGAAAATAATTACACAATCTATTTAATTATATATCCAAATGAGTCAGATGTCTAATCAATTCTCTGGATTACACAAAATTATTAAAATTTGCAGAGAAAGGTATATTAATAGAACGATAATTGTGTGAAAAAAAGAGAAAAAACTAAATAAATGTTGCAATGTTAGTTGGGATGCGATAAACTGATTATGTAAAATATTTCACAATTAAAAGTTTACAAAGTGAAAAAATAAGGAAAAGGTGGAAGAAACATGAAATCTACAAAATTTGTTACGGGGTTTGCGGTATTAGCACTATCAACATTGGCACTTGCAGCTTGTTCTCCAGATAAAAAAGCAGATGATACAAAGGCATCGTCAGCAAAGACAGAAGAGACAACTAAGTCTACTGAAAAAACAGAAGAATCATCTGAAGCAACTGTTATTGCAGGTGGGGCTTTGCAAGATGGTACGTTTACGTTAGAAGAGAAAAATGATAACAATGGTTACCATGCTGTTTTCTCAATTGTTGTTAAAGATGGAAAAATTACTGAATCTAAGTACGATAATGTGAATGCAGAAGGCAAATCTAAAGTAGATGATGCTGATTATGAAAAAAATATGAAGGATAAAGCCGGCGTTGGACCAGCTGAATTCATTCCAAAATTAAACGAATCTTTAGTTGCCGCACAATCAGCTAGTGGTGTTGATGTCGTAACAGGTGCAACTCATTCAACTGCGTCATTTAAAAACTACGCTCAACAATTAATTCAAGCATCTCAAGCTGGTAAGACAGATAAGATTGAAATTGATAATGGTGCTGATTTGAAAGATGGAGAGTACACATTAGAAGAGAAGAACGACTCTAATGGTTACCACACAGTCTTCACTATTGTTGTCAAAGACAAGAAAATTGCTGAATCTAAGTATGATAACGTTAATGCAGAAGGCAAATCTAAAGTAGATGATGAAGATTACAATAAGATGATGAAAGACAAAGCGGGTGTTAGTCCTTCTGAATTTATTCCTGAACTTAACAAGGCGTTATTAGCGGCTGAAACTCCTGCTGATGTTGAAGTTGTAACAGGTGCGACTCATTCTACTCATGCGTTCCAAATGTATGCTGAACAATTAGTGAATGCAGCTGAAAAAGGCGACACTACTAAAATTGAAGTAGACAACATTGTAACGAAATAATTTTAACATTTGTTATGATTAAGCAACAAGCTCTGGCACTTAGAGCTTGTTGTTTTTCTATTTAAACTGATAAATCGTTCTAAATAATTAAAAGCGGTCACGACTTTTGAATTATCTGGTGAAAAGAGGTAAACTAGCAATGGCACTCATTCGTCAATTAAGAGACTAAGTGATAAAAAAGAAGATAAATCTTTTAGAATAGGGGAGGATTAAATGGGTAATAAACGCAAAATAGTTATGGGAATTAGTTTGTTGTTAGTTTTAGGGCTAGCAGCTTGTGGTAATAAAAAAGAAGAAGTGGTCATCAATAAGGAAGCATATAGTGATCAACAATTTTTAATGGGTACTTATGTTAAAATGCAGATCTATGATGATGGAAAAGAAGCTGTTTTAGATAAAGGTTTTGCGAGAGTTAAAGAACTAGCTGATAAAATTACAGTGAATGAGCCTGGTTCAGAAGTGGATAAAATTAATGAACAGGCAGGAATTAAACCGGTTAAGGTATCAGACGATGTGTATCCACTAATAAAAAAAGCGTATCAATATAGCGAAGAATCAGATGATGGGTTTGATTTGTCTATAGGACCGATTACTCAATTATGGCATATTGGCTTTGATGATGCTCGTAAGCCAGAACAAAGTGAGATTGATGATGCGTTAAAACTTGTAAAGCATGAGCAAGTGATCCTAGATGATAAGGAACAGACAGTATTTTTAGAGAAAAAAGGAATGGAACTTGATTTAGGTGCGATTGCTAAAGGTTACATCACGGATGAAGTGGTTAAAGTGTTTAAAGCAAACGGTGTGACCACTGCTATCGTTGATTTAGGTGGAAATGTCTATGTTTTAGGTAATAGTCCACGGAAAGCAGGAGGGGACTGGAAGGTTGGGATACAAGATCCTAATCAGGCGCGCAATACAATTGTTGGTTCTGTCCCAGCGTCCAATAAGTCTCTGGTTACGTCAGGTATTTATGAGCGTAATTTAACTGTTAATGGTGAGACGTTCCATCATTTGTTTAACCCTAAAACAGGGTATCCTTTTGATAATGAAATTGCGGGAGTAACAATCATATCAAAAGAATCAATTGATGGTGACGGCCTCTCAACGGCGATTTTTTCAATGGGTGTTAAGGAAGGGATGGACCACATTAATGGGTTGAAAAATGTGGATGCAATTTTCGTGACATTAGATGACAAAATTTATCTAAGTAGTGGTGTTAAAGAAACCTTTGAGTTAAATGAAGAGTCCGGGTATGAAATTGGCGATATCAATCAATTAAAATAGAAGAAGGTGACAAAATGTCGATTAGTGTTTTTTTGAAATTAGTTGAAATTCAAACAAAGCTGGCTAGCCTCTTTCCTTTTTTGATTGGCGTCCTTTTTTCAATGGTCTATTTTCATTCATTTCAATGGGAGACAACACTGATATTTTTTATTGGAATGTTGGTATTTGATATGACAACAACGGCCATAAATAATTTTATGGATTTTAAAAAAGCGAAGAATGATGACTATAAGTATCAAACTAATATTGTGGGGCAAGCAGGGCTGAAAGAAGCGCAAGTGAGTCGCTTGATTATACTGATGCTGATATTTTCAGCGTTAGTTGGGGCTTATTTGACTTATAAAACAGGCTGGCTCATGCTAATTATGGGAGGCGCTTGTTGTTTCATTGGGGTTTTTTATACGTACGGGCCAGTTCCATTATCCAGAATGCCGTTAGGGGAAGTATTTAGTGGGGTTGTTATGGGCTTGGGGATTTTCATGATGACTATTTATGTCAATACATATGAAATGCAGTTTTTCTATCTTGCAATTGATAATTGGCAGTTTATTGTTCACGGTGATATTAAGCCGCTTTTAGCAATCGTGTGGGCGTCATTGCCCATGATATTTACAATCGCCAATATTATGTTAGCCAACAACCTTTGCGATTTAGAGGAAGATATTGCTAATCATCGTTATACCTTGCCTTTTTATATTGGCAAACAAAATGGGGTTAAACTATTTAATCTACTCATGTATAGTTGTTATGTGACAATTGGCTTGGGCATCGTATTTGGTGTGTATCATTGTAGTATGTTAATTGTCTTAGTAACGCTACCATTGGTTATAAAGAATTTGAAAAAATTCAATGAAGAACAAGTGAAAAGCAAAACCTTTGTGATATCTTTGAAGAATTTAATCGTCTTTAATAGTGCTCAAATTGTTGGATTATTGCTGGGATTATTATTCACAAAGTAAATAAAAACCTGCCAAACTTTTTTCAAGTTTTGGCAGGCTTTTTTAATAAGATGTGAGACTGATTTCTCCTGAAGAGAGAGTTAATTGTTCGCCATTATCTAGTGTGACGATTAATTCGCCTTGTTTGTTGATCGTTGTTGCAATTCCTTTATAAGGGTGTCGATTATAAGTAAAGGTAACCTCTCTGCCGAGAACTAGCGATCGTTCACGGTATTCATGGATAACGGGCTGTTCAGTTTGATGATTAAGTAAGTAATAGAATTCATTTATAAACGTAGCGATAAATTGATTACGAGAGATTGTTCCATGTCCGTCTGGGAAAATGGATGTTGCTTTCTGGCGCAGTTCTTCAGGAAACTCATTATTGGCAATCGTAAAATTGATTCCTACGCCAATAATAACAGATCCGATTGTCTGAGTCTCTACATCTGTGATGGCTTCTGAAAGAATGCCGCAAACCTTTTTTTGGTCAATGAAAATATCGTTCACCCATTTTATAGAGACGTTTCGTTGTTGGAAAGCCTCTATGGTACGTGCTACAGCAACAGCAGTAATTAGCGTATATTGTGCTACTTCTGACAGTTGCTTATCGGCATGAAGAAGTAAGCTAAAGTAGAGACCTTTACCACTATCAGCTGCAAAATATTCTCGGCCAAAACGCCCTCGTGTTTTGGTTTGTTTGTTAACTATTAAAAGAGTATTATCTGGCGCATCATCAATGGCCATTTTTTTTAATGTTTGATTGGTAGATTCTAGTTCATCAATAACATGAATAGTCATTTTAGGAGTTGAGGAGGTCAAATGAATCTTGATACCTTCTGAAGTTAAGACATCAGAGGCTAGATAGGTATAGCCCTGATTGGTGACACTTTCAATTTGATGACCAGCTTTTTTTAATTCATTAATGGCTTTCCAGATAGCTGTTCGAGAAAGAGAAAGCTTTTGAGCGATAGCCTCTCCAGAGATTGGTCGTCCTTGATTTTCTAATAAGATAGTCAGTACGTCACTTTTAGTCGACATAGGCGCCTCCTTTTCTTTTATTGTAAACGAGACTAAGAGATTGTCAACCATTGATTTTGGTAAATATCGGTCGCAGATAGGATAGCAATATAGACTAAAGACTGATTCCAACTGGTGGAAAGAAGAGGTATACTTATTTTATTGAAATAGCGATCATGTTCTCAGTAATGCTAGAGTAATGAGGGACATGTTACACTAAAATGAAGAGGAGGATTAAAAATGGATAAAGTTCAATATATTTGTGACAAGTGTGGCAATCAACATTTTGTTTCAGATCAATTTCAAGCAACTGGTGGGAATTTTGCCAAGATCTTTGATGTACAAAATAAAAAGTTTATAACAGTGAGCTGTTCTCGTTGTGGCTTCACAGAACTATACAAAGGTGGCGGAACTGAAGGATGGGATATTTTAGACTTCCTAATGGGAGGCTAAAAATAGTAAAGACAAGTGGGATTAAGTTTCTTCCCACTTGTCTTTTTTTGATTAGTGACAATTATCTAGTGTGTTAGACTATGCTAATAATAGTGAATCATCTTTAATAGCAGTGCCACTTTGTTTATGGAAAAGCTCTAATAAATCTGCTACAGTTAGGTCTTTTTTAGTCTTTCCAGAAATATCAACAGCAATATTCCCTTGATGCAGCATAATGAGTCGATTCCCATATTTTATAGCATCTTCCATATTATGGGTAACCATAAAGGCTGTTAATTGTTGTTCTGTAATTAATTTTTGGGTTAATGCCATTACAAGCACCGATGTTTTTGGATCTAAAGCAGCAGTGTGCTCATCAAGTAGAATCAGATCAGGTTTGACGATTGTGGCCATCAATAAAGTGATCGCTTGTCGTTGACCACCAGATAAGAGCCCAATTTCGGCTTGAAGACGGTCCTCTAACCCAAGGTTAAGTGTGGCTAATTGTTCTCGGAAAAAATCGCGATTAATAGCTTTAACCCCTTTTGTAAAGCCTCGTCGTTGTCCACGTTTTAAAGCAATCGCCAAATTTTCTTCTACTGTCAAACGAACAGCTGTCCCCATTTTAGGGTCTTGAAAAACCCGGCTAATTTGTTTAGAGCGCTTCACCACATTTTGTTTGGTAATCTCTTTTGTGCCTAAAAAAATTTGACCTTCTTCTGTGGGTAAGGTGCCAGCGATGCTATTTAATAATGTGGATTTGCCTGCGCCATTACCGCCAATAATCGTAATAAAATCGCCTTGATTAATGTTTAAATCAATTCCTTTTAATACGTGGTTTTCATTAACAGTTCCTCGTTCAAAGTATTGATGTAAGTTTTTTATTTTTAAAATAGAGGT
Organism: Vagococcus sp. WN80Y; assembly: GCF_059621045.1. Lineage (NCBI taxonomy): Bacteria > Bacillati > Bacillota > Bacilli > Lactobacillales > Enterococcaceae > Vagococcus > Vagococcus sp. WN80Y. The sequence continues at coordinate 13,188 of NZ_JCAQHY010000155.1, read as the reverse complement.
CATTTTACAAACCCTCCCTTGGTATTTTTACGACGAAGTTTTTTCTTAATAAGAGGAAGAGAGAGACAAAGAATTAAAATTAGAGCCGAAAATAGTTTATTGTCATTGGCTTCAATTGGAAATTCTAAAATGATTGCTAAAATAAAACGATAAATAACTGCACCTAAAACGATGGAGCACATTCTAAAGAATAAAGGCTGACTAGCGAAGAGGACTTCCGAGATGATTATAGAAGCCAGTCCGATAACGATCGTGCCAACACCAGAGTTTAGATCAGCAAAGCCGTTGTTCTGTGCGAGTAATGCACCACTAAGGGCAATACATCCATTTGAAATCATGTAGCCTAAAATTTTAGTTGTGTGTGTATCGACTCCATTGGCTTCACTCATTTCTAGATTATCACCAGTAGCGACAATGGATAGTCCAATTTCAGTTCGAAAGAAAATGTACAGTGCGACAATGACAAGGGTCACTATAATTAATCCAACTGTAATGACTGCATATTCTTTTTTTAACCCAAGAGCTTCGATTCCAGAAAATAATCGTTTTTCTCCAAGTAAGGAGACATTTGGTTTCCCCATAATTCTGGAATTAATTGAATAAAGACCAGTCATTGTAATGATACCGGCTAAGAGAGCCGGTATTTTTAACTTTGTATGCAATAAACCTGAGATTAAGCCAGCTATCATGCCACCACAGAATCCAAGTAATGTTCCGATTAGTGGAGAGAAGCCGTTGACGATGGCGGTTGCTGCAATGGCTCCGCCTAAAGGAAAGGTTCCTTCAGTGGTTAAATCGGCTACATCAAGAATTCGGTAAGTAATGAAGACACCAATTGCTAGTAGCGCCCACAGTAACCCCTGTGAAATAGATGAAACAAAAAGGGAGGGGATGTTTCTAATAATCGTACTGATAATGTCCATATTTATTTAGCTCTTTTCTACCCAAATTATCAGGCTTTTTTACTTAGGTGCTTTAATACTGGTTGGATCAATTCCTAGGGCTTTTGCCATATCTTCATTAACAAATAAAGTAGAATCTTTTGAATACTCTACAGGCATGTCAGCTGGTTTTGCTTCACCTCTTAGAATTTTTGCTGCCATATGTCCAGTTTGTTTACCGAGTGACTTATAATCAATTCCAAAGGTAGCAAGACCCCCATCTTCAACTTGCCCAACAGAAGCAGCTACGACTGGTATTTTATGTTCTTTAGCAACTTCTCCGACAACAGAGGCGGCACTCGCGAAGGTATTATCCGTTGGAATGTAAATAGCATCGACATTTTTAGCTAGACTAGTTGTGACTTGCTGAACGTCATTAGTGGAATTTGCTGTTTTTTCGCTAACCTTAACGCCAGCTTTTTCTAAGGCTTTTTTTGCTATATCAGCTTGAATGATTGAATTTGCTTCACTCGCATTGTACATAATTCCAACCGTTTTAGCCTCAGGAACAATACTTAATAGTAAATCAATTTGTTCTTCGATAGGTCCCATATCACTAGTTCCAGATAGATTTCCCCCGGGATTTTCGTTACTTTCAACTAATTTCGCTTCGGCTAAATCAGTAACGGCAGTGACTAATAGTGGAATATCGGTAGTTTCATTTAAAAGGGATTGGGCAGCGGGAGTTGCAATTCCGAGAATTAAGTTAGGTTTAGCTTTGACTAATTTCTCACTCATACTTTTTAGGTTATCTTGATTGTTTTGGGCGTTTTGATAGTCAATTGTTAAATTATCTCCGTCTTTAAACCCCTCTTCTTCTAAAGCTTCTTTAAACCCTTCATAAGTAGCATCTAATGATTCATGTTCGACTAATTGAAGAACGCCGATACTTTTTTGGGAGCTGTCTTTGTCAGAGCCGCTTCCTTCCTTGTTTGAGTTGCCACAAGCCACAAGACTTGCCAAAGCTAATCCAGTAATTAAAAGCATTCCTAATTTTGTTTTTTTTGATGTCATTATAATTTCCTCCTAAGTTTTTCTTTTTTTTTATAAATAAAAAGCCATTTAGATACTGCTATCTAAATGGCTGCTCAAGTTAATATAAGCTTAAAAATTGTTAGACGCCACTTAGATTTTTATCAATCCTACGTGGCTTTTATCTTTACGACAAAATTCTTTAGCCCACATAGATACAAAACATTGTTTGTACCCATGTAAACATGACTACAAACGCTATCTAAAGAAGCTAAAGTATGTGCTATTCAATTGTGCGGTATTTAAGTGTTTCATAAAAAAACCTCCACAAATTTCAAGATGTTTCCAGTATAGGGTATCTCTAAGAGCTTTGTCAACTATTTTTTGAATAATCTGACAATTCGAGTTTTAAAGAATGGGAGATTAGACGGCGAGAGAGTTTTTTTCTATTTGGGGATGGTTGAAAGATATTCTATGATTTATTTTCAATGTTTGATATGATGTAAAGTGAAAACCTTTTCGAATTACGGGATGAAAGTTGGAGAAAAATGAAACTGACAATTAAAGATATAGCCAATAAGGCTGGTGTTTCAACAACAACAGTGTCGCAAATTTTAAATAATAAAGGAAGTCGGTTTAGTGATCAAACCCGACAAAAAGTTTTAGATATCGTAGAAGAGTTTAATTATAAGCCTGATTTTTTTGCTCAAAGTATGATTACGAAACGGTCGAAGACAATTGGGATGATTGTACCAGATGTCACTGATTTTTTCTTCTCGAAGTTAATTGAAGGGGTTGAAACGTATCTTAATTCTTTAGGTTATATGATTATTTTATGTAATTCTAAGCATGATGTGACCCTTGAAAAAAAATACTTTGATGAGTTACTTCATCGAGCTGTTGAAGCGATGATTATTGCAACGCCTAATGTATTGGATAAGGAAATTATGGACGTTGTTTTAAGTAAGCAACCACATCTACCACTTATTTTAGTTGATATGGGAAAGAATCAACGTAATGAAGGGAAATTAATTGTTGAAGAGTATAAAGGTGTTTATGAGGCAGTTAGTTATTTAATTGATCAAGGTCATCAAAAAATTGGTTTTTTACGTGAAGTGGATGATTATTATCAATTATCAGAACGGATTACCGCTTATTTAAATTGTTTAGAGGATAGATCAATTGAGTATAACGATTTACTAATTGAAGAGAGTTTTCTGACAATTGAAGGTGGCTATGAGGGAACTACTAAATTATTAGCTAAGAACAAGGGGCAACTGACAGCTCTTGTCTGTACAAATGATCAAATGGCAGTGGGAGCTTATCAAGCTATTCATGAGGCTGGACTTTCGGTTCCAGATGATATTTCAGTTATTGGCTTTGATGGTTTGGAGCTTGGAAAATACCTAGCACCAGCATTGACCACGGTTTACCAACCGATTTTTGAAATTGGGTTTTCTGCGGCAAAGTTTGCGGTAGATGCGATTGATAATCCACAATTGAGAATTCCCAATAAAATATTTCCGACTAATTTAGTAATAAGAAATAGTGTAAAACGGTTGACTAGTTAAAACAAGGATGTTATTATACTTGTTGAAAGCGGTTGATAAACGAATGTTGTTTAAGGTAAAACGTTTTACTTTTTATGTTTTTCCTTTTTCACGATATTTCGTTATAATAGTAAAGACATATAGGGGGATAAAGGCGAATGAGAATGGTAGACCTTATTGAAAAGAAACGGGCGGGTAAAGAGCTTACAAAGGCAGAGATTGATTTTTTCGTAAAAGGTTTAACTGACGGAACAATTCCAGATTATCAAGCTAGTGCATTTTTAATGACGATTTTTTATGAAGATATGACGGATGATGAAATTACAGCTTTAACATTAGCTATGGCTAATTCAGGTGATGTAATTGATTTGTCGTCAATTAATGGCGTTAAAGTAGATAAGCATTCTACAGGTGGTGTTGGTGATACAACAACAATTGTTTTAGCTCCCTTAGTTGCTAGCGTTGGTGTGCCTGTTGCAAAGATGTCTGGTCGTGGTTTAGGTCATACAGGCGGGACTATTGATAAATTAGAAGCTATCCCAGGATTTCAAGTTGAACTTCCAAATGATGAATTTATTCATCTGGTGAATACAAGTCAAGTGGCCGTAACGGGCCAATCAGGTGATCTTGCCCCAGCTGATAAAATGTTGTACGCGTTACGTGATGTGACTGCGACAGTTGATTCGATTCCGTTGATTGCTAGCTCGATCATGAGTAAGAAAATTGCTTCAGGTGCTGATGCGATTGTTCTTGATGTGACGACTGGAGACGGTGCTTTTATGAAGAACCTTGAAGATGCGACGCGATTAGCTAAAACGATGGTTCGTATTGGTAAATTAGCTGGCCGTCACACGATGGCTGTCATCTCTGATATGTCTCAGCCTTTAGGTGAGGCAATCGGTAACTCTATTGAAATAATCGAAGCTATTGAGACCTTGAAAGGCAACGGACCAGAAGATTTGACAGAGATGGTTTATGTTTTAGGCAGTCAGATGGTAGTTTTAGCTGGTCACGCCAAAACATTGGAAGAGGCTCGTGAGTTGTTGGTTGACGCTCTAGAGTCGGGGAAAGCGTTAGAGAAATTTAAGGAAATGATTAAAAATCAAGGCGGCGATCCTACTGTTGTAGATCATCCTGAAAAAATGGGCGTGGCTGCTTATAGTTTTGTTTTACCTGCTAAAACGAGTGGTTGTGTTCGAGCGATACATGCTGAGAACATTGGTATTGCAGCGATGTTACTTGGGGCAGGACGTAAGACAAAAGAAGACACTATTGATTATACAGTGGGTGTGAAGCTTCATAAAAAGGTTGGAATGACAGTTAATCAAGGCGATCCTCTAGTGACTATCTATGCTAATCGTCAAGATGTCGAAGAAGTAAAGCAGATGTTGTACGATAATATTGAAATTGGCGAAGTGGTAGAGGAGCCTGTTTTAGTTAGAAAAATTGTAACAGAATAAATCGATTGGCTGGACCAAGATAAAAAGGAGAGAAGCCAGATGAGTTTGAATCGTAAAATTGATCACACTATTTTGAAAGCTGATGCAACAGAAGCTGATATAAAAAAATTAATCAATGAAGCTAAAAAATATCAGTTTTATTCAGTTTGTGTTAACCCGATTTGGGTGAAGTTGGCAAGTGAGTTACTTTTGAAAGAACCTGTCGCTGTTTGCACAGTTATTGGGTTTCCATTAGGAGCGAATACAACGAAAGTAAAGTCATTTGAAACACGTGATGCAATTGCAAATGGAGCAGATGAAGTGGATATGGTAATCAACATTGGTCAACTAAAAGCTGGAAATGAAGCATTTGTTAAGCAAGATATTGAAGCTGTTGTCAATGAGGCGAAGGATAAGGCTTTGGTTAAAGTGATTATTGAGACAAGTTTATTAACCAATGAAGAAATTGTGACAGCCAGTCGATTAGCTAAAGAGGCAGGAGCTGAATTTGTTAAAACATCAACAGGTTTTTCAACAGCAGGTGCTAAGGTAGCTGATGTTGCGTTAATGCGTGCAACAGTTGGCTCTGAGATGGGGGTTAAAGCATCTGGAGGGATTCATAATGCTAAAGAGGCGCAGTTGATGATCGATGCAGGTGCCACTCGTCTTGGAACAAGTGCAAGTATTGCTATAGTAGAAGGTTGAATTTAACTTTTCAAAAAGGAGAGTGTCATTAGTGAGCAAAGAACAGTGGGTTAATACTGCTCAAGAAGTGTCTCAACGCGCTTACGTCCCTTATTCCAAATTTCCAGTGGGTGCGTGTCTTGTTACTAAGAATAATCAAATTTTTACAGGTGTTAATATTGAGAATGCTTCTTTTGGATTGACAAATTGTGCAGAACGAACCGCTTTTTTTAAAGCTATTTCAGAAGGCCATCATGAATTTAAGCATTTAGTTGTTGCGGGAAATACAGATGCGCCAATTTCACCATGTGGTGCGTGTCGTCAAGTGATGATTGAATTTTGTGAACCGTCGATGCCAGTAACCTTAGTAAATAAAAACGGTGAAACAAAAGAAACAACAGTAGGAGAGCTTTTACCATATTCATTTACAGATGAACAACTATAATTTCTTTGTGATTTAATCGGTCAATAATGACTGTTAAATAAAAAAATAAACAGGGGGCTTTACAAGATGAAAACATCGAAAAAGATTGGATTGGGTTTATTAACACTAGGTTTGACAGCAACTTTAGTTGCATGTGGTGGAGGCGGTAAGGGCAAATCAACTGATGATAGTAAAGCAAGTGGTAGTGCATCAAGTGATAAATATTCTGCAGCCTTAGTAACTGATTTAGGCGGGGTTGATGACCGTTCGTTTAACCAGTCTGCTTGGGAAGGTTTACAAAAATGGGGTAAAGAAAATGGAAAAGAAAAAGGGACGGGTGGTTTCACTTATTATCAATCTAATTCCGACCAAGACTTTACTCCTAACTTAAATACAGCTGTCAATGATGGCTTTAACATCATCTTCGGTATTGGGTTCAAATTGAAAGACGCAATTGGAGAGGTAGCTGCTGCTAATACTGATAAACACTTTGCACTAATTGATGATGTTATTGAAGGGCAAGACAATGTAGCATCTGTTATTTTTTATGATAATGAAGCATCTTACTTAGCTGGTGTTGCAGCAGCAATGGCAACTGAGTCTAATAAGATTGGATTTGTTGGCGGTCAAGAAGGTGAAGTGATTGGTCGTTTTGAGGCTGGTTTCATTGCTGGGGCTAAATCAGTAAACAAAGATGTTGAAGTAGACGTTAAATACGCTGGTTCATTTGGTGACGCAGCTAAAGGTAAATCAATTGCAGCGGCTATGTATAAGAGTGGGATCGATGTGATTTTCCATGCTTCAGGTGATACTGGTAATGGAGTCTTTGCAGAGGCAAAAGATATTATGAAAGCTGACGATAGCAAAAAAGTTTGGGTCATCGGTGTCGACCGTGATCAACATGATGAAGGAGATTACGGTAAAGGTAATGTTACGTTAACTTCTACTCTGAAAGCTGTTGGGACAGTTGTTGAAGATATCATTAAGCAAGATCAAGATGGAAAATTCCCTGGTGGCAAAACATTGGTTTATGGTTTGAAAGACGGTGGTGTTGATTTGACTGAAGGTCAATTAAACGATGTTAACAAAGATATCCAACCAGCAATTGACAAAGCAAAAGAAGACATCAAAGCTGGGACAATTGAAGTTCCACAAAAACCATAATAAAACGTTAAAACTAAGTTTCATAATTGAGATGGCTTAGGATTTTCAATGTTACTAGTCATATCGGATAAGAGAGGCTTCTCTTATCCTGATTATGGCTTATAACTGTTAGGTATTAGTTCCAATTAGTCAGTTACGACACCGTAATAGTTAGGAAGTGAAAATAGTGAATGAATCACAATACGTGATTGAAATGGAGAATATCACCAAAGAATTTGGAACGTTCAAAGCCAATGACAATATTAATTTACGTGTAAAAAAGGGTGAGATTCACGCATTACTTGGAGAAAATGGGGCTGGAAAATCAACGTTGATGAATATCTTATCAGGGTTATTGGAGCCTACCTCAGGCACAATTCGCATTAATGGCGTGGAAAAACAAATCAATAATCCAACAGTTGCTAATCAGTTGGGCATCGGGATGGTTCATCAACATTTTATGTTGATTGACAATTTTACGATTGCTGAAAATATTATTCTTGGTAGTGAACCGACAAATTCTGGTGTGGTGGATCACAAAAAAGCTTATCAGGATATTATGGCGGTTTCGGAAAGGTATGGTTTTAAAATTGAACCAGATCAACTTGTGAGTAATGTCAGTGTTGGGATGCAGCAACGGGTGGAAATTATCAAGACCTTGTATCGTGGCGCTGAAATTTTGATTTTTGATGAGCCTACAGCGGTTTTGACTCCTCAAGAAATTGATGAATTGATTTCAATTATGCGTGGCTTAGTGGATGAAGGAAAATCAATTGTCATTATTACTCATAAGTTAGATGAAATTAAAGCTGTAGCTGATCGTTGCACGGTTATTCGCCGCGGACAAAGTATTGATACGGTGAATGTAGCTGATGTTTCACAACAAGAATTAGCCGATTTGATGGTTGGTCGTTCCGTTTCATTTAAAACACCAAAAGGACCGTCCCATCCGACTCGTCCAGTTTTGGAAATAAAGAATTTAGTTGTTAAAGAGAACCGTGGTCTTGATGCTGTCAAAGGGTTGAATTTAGAAGTAAGAGCTGGAGAGGTTCTAGGAATTGCCGGAATTGATGGCAATGGTCAAAGTGAATTGCTGCAAGCTATTTCTGGAATGCGTAAAGTAGAAAGTGGCACAATTACGATTAATGGTAAAGAGATGACGAATAGTCGTCCTAGAAGTATTACTGAAAATAGTTTTGGCCATGTTCCAGAAGACCGTCATCGCTATGGCCTTGTTTTATCTATGTCTGTTGCGGAAAATATTGCTTTGCAAACCTACTATAAATCTCCATTAAGTCAGTATGGCATTCTAAAGTATCCAACGATTAATAGCTTTGCTCGTGATTTAATAGAGGAGTTTGATGTACGGACGGTTAATGAATTAGTGCCAGTCAGATCTCTATCTGGTGGTAATCAGCAAAAGGCAATTATTGCTCGGGAGATTGCTCGCGATCCAGATTTGTTAATGGTAGCCCAACCAACACGCGGTCTTGATGTTGGAGCAATTGAGTATATCCATAAGCGTTTAATTGAACAACGAGATAATGGAAAAGGTGTTTTACTTGTGAGTTTTGAACTTGATGAAATATTAAATGTATCAGATCGCATTGCTGTAATGTTTGAAGGTGATATTGTTGGGATTGTTGATCCGGTAGAAACAACGGAACAAGAGCTTGGATTACTGATGGCAGGGGTCTCGTTAACAGAGGCTCGCAAAATGTTAGCTGAGGAGCAGGAAGGGGTTGGTACAAGTGAGTAAATCGAATAAAGCTTGGGTCAACATAGCCGTACCGCTAATCTCAGTTATTTGTGGGTTGTTACTTGGAGCCATTATTATGTTAGTATCAGGTCATGATCCGATTGCTGGATATGGTGCAATGTTAAAGGGGGCTTTTGGCCGTCCTTATAACATTGGCGAAGTGTTACGTTTAGCTACTCCTATTATTTTAACTGGGTTAGGTTTTTCGGTTGCCAATGCTGCTGGTTTCTTCAATATTGGGCTTGCTGGCCAAGCTTTGGCGGGGTGGATTGCAGCTATAGCGATTGGAATGTCATTTCCTGATTTACCTAAATTGATTTTAATTCCTTTAGCGATTGTTGTTGGAGCTTTGGCTGGTGCGTTATGGGCTGGAATCGCTGGTGTCCTAAAAGCCCAATTTGGTACCAGTGAAGTTATCGTGACAATTATGCTGAATTACACTTTGCTTTACATTAGTAACCATTTAGTTCGTCACGTTTTTACTCAAGACAAGGATGCAACCCCCATTTTAGGTGCTAATGCTAGCCTTCGAGTTGAGTGGTTAACTAAATTAACTCAAGGTTCTCGTTTAAATTTGGGAATTTTCTTAGCGATTATTATGATTGGTCTTGTTTGGCTTTTGATGAACCGAACAACGACTGGTTTTGAGTTACGCTCTGTTGGATTAAATCCTGATGCTTCAACTTATGCGGGTATGAATGCTAAGAAGAATATCATTTTGGCAATGTTAATTTCAGGTGCTTTAGCTGGTTTAGGTGGTGTAGTAGACGGGTTGGGGACCTTCCAAAACCTCTATATTTTAAGTGCCGCTCCAAGTATTGGGTTTGACGGCTTAGCTGTTTCATTATTAGGTGGCGGTAATCCAATTGGAATTTTCTTTTCAGCGTTATTATTTGGTGTCCTGAAGATTGGCGGTTTAAGTATGCCAGGAGGGGCCAATGTTCCAAGTGAAATTGTTGATATTGTGATTGCGTCGATTATTTTCTTTGTTGGAATTAGCTATGCTATTCGTTTTATTATCAATAAACTATCAACAAAAAAAGTCGTGACCAAGGGAGGTGTTTAGAATGGATCAATTTATTTCAACTATTGCAACTGTCGTTTCATCAACATTGGTCTATTCAGCTCCGTTAATTTTAACAGCTCTTGGAGGGACTTTTTCTGAGCGCGGTGGTGTTGTTAACGTTGGGTTGGAAGGAATTATGACAGTCGGTGCTTTTAGTGGTGCTGTCATTAATTTGGCTATGGTTGGTACTTTTGGCACATGGACACCTTGGGTTTCAATGATTTTCGGTGGGCTAGTCGGAATGCTATTTTCGCTAATTCATGCAGTTGCAACTATTAATTTAAGAGCGGATCATATAGTTAGTGGGACGGTAGTCAATTTAATGGCACCAGCTCTAACGGTCTTTTTAACAAAAATGCTTTTCGATGGTCATGGCCAAACAGATATGCTGCAAGCGACTTTAGGTAAGGCTACAGTACCTGTACTAAGCAAAATTCCGATTATTGGCGAAATTTTCTTTAAAGGAACGTCGGCTGCGGCATATTTTGCGATTATTACAGCTTTTGTGGCATATTTTGTTATCTTTAAAACTAAATTTGGTTTACGTCTTCGCTCAGTTGGTGAAAATCCACAAGCAGCAGATACTTTGGGTATTAATGTGTATGGTATGAAGTATTCGGCTGTGCTAATTTCAGGTTTTCTTGGTGGAATGGGAGGTGCGGTAGCTGTTCAATCTATCTCAGGTCAATTCTCTGTGACGACCATTGCTGGACAAGGATTTATTGCAATGGCAGCGATGATTTTTGGTAAATGGAATCCAATAGCGGTTATGGGAGCTGCTCTTTTCTTTGGTCTTTCTCAAAGTTTAGGCGTGATTGGTGGCATGATTCCAGGTATTAGTGCTTTGCCAGAAGTGTATATGCAAGCTATGCCTTATGTCTTAACGGTGATTGTTTTAGTGCTCTTTATTGGAGGGGCTCAAGGACCGAAAGCTAATGGTCAAACGTATATCAAATCTAAATAGGATAAGTCAACGTGCCAAGATGAAAGCTTACTTTCGATCTATGGCACGTTTGTGTTAAAACGTGTAATTAATAAAAATCAGAAAGAAGGCATTAGATGTTTAAACGAGTGCATTTAGTTGTATTGGATTCAGTTGGAATTGGTGAGGCACCGGATGCCGCCAAATTTGGTGATTTGGGCAGTCATACTTTGGGACATATTGCAGAAAAAGCGGGATTAACTATTCCGAATTTAGAAGAACTTGGTTTAGGGACGATTGAGCCTTTAACAGGTGTTAAAGCGATAAGTGATCATAAGGGATATGCAACTAAATTAGAAGAGATTTCTGTTGGGAAAGATACGATGACAGGGCACTGGGAAATTATGGGCTTAAATATTGAAACCCCTTTTAGAGTTTTCCCCGACGGTTTTCCTCAAGAGTTGTTGGACAAAATTTCTGACTTTTCTGGGAGAGGAATTGTGTGTAATAAACCTTATAGTGGAACTGCGGTTATTGATGATTATGGTGAACATCAAATGAAAACTGGGGATTTAATTGTCTATACGTCAGCTGACCCAGTTCTACAAATTGCGGCTCATGAAGAGATTATTCCGTTGGAAGAGTTGTACCGGATTTGTCAATATGTTCGTGATATTACTAAGGATGATCCTTATATGATTGGGCGAATTATTGCTCGACCATATCTAGGAGAACCGGGAAATTTCAAGCGGACATCAAATCGTCATGACTATGCGCTAGATCCATTTGGTCATACAGTGTTAGACTCACTGAAAGAAGCTGGGAAAGATGTGATAGCTGTCGGTAAAATTAATGATATCTTTAATGGACAGGGCATAACTGAATTTGTTCGGACGGCATCTAATATGGATGGTGTGGATAAATTACTCGGCGTGCTTCAGGCTGATTTTGAAGGGTTAAGTTTTACTAATTTAGTTGATTTTGATGCGTTATTTGGTCATCGTCGAGATGTGATTGGTTATGGACAGGCGATTGAAGATTTTGATGCTCGTTTACCAGAAATATACGCTGCAATGGCAGAAGATGATCTATTATTAATTACGGCAGATCATGGGAATGATCCAACATTTCCAGGAACCGATCATACACGTGAATATGTGCCACTACTAGCTTATAGTAAGAAAATGGTAGGACATGGTCAATTGCCACAAGGGTTTTACTCAGATATTTCTGCTACGATTGCGGAAAATTTTGGTGTACTAGCAACTGAAAATGGTAAGAGCTTTTTGCAAGAGTTAAAATAGAGATAAGTAAGAGGAGTAAAGTTAAATGACAAAAACATTAAGCGAGCAATTAACAGAAACAGCAGCATATATCCGAAGTAAAGGGGTTAATGATGTTGAGTTTGGTTTGATTCTAGGGTCTGGTTTGGGTGAACTAGGAGATGAGATTGAGAATTCGGTTGTAATACCTTATGAAGAGATTCCTAATTTTCCTGTCTCAACAGTTGTTGGTCATGCGGGACAGCTGGTTTATGGCGAACTTTCAGGTAAGAAAGTTTTAGCGATGCAGGGACGTTTTCATTATTATGAAGGAAATACTATGCAGGTTGTAACATTCCCGGTTCGAGTGATGAAAGCGTTGGGCGCACATTCGATGATTGTGACAAACGCTGCTGGTGGTGTCAATACGTCGTTTACTCCAGGTAATTTAATGTTAATAACGGATCAAATTAATTTTACTGGAGCAAATCCTTTAATCGGTGAGAATGATGAGAATCTTGGGCCGCGTTTCCCTGATATGTCAGAGCCGTATGATAAAGAGTATGGAAAAATTACGCGTCAAGTTGCGGATAAATTATCTATTCAATTGCAACAAGGGGTTTATATGGGCTTCTCTGGTCCTACCTACGAAACGCCTGCTGAAATAAGAATGTCTCGTGCTATGGGGGCTGATGCAGTCGGCATGTCAACGGTGCCAGAAGTAATTGTGGCTCGCCATATGAGTATGAAAGTATTGGGAATTACGTGTGTTACCAACTTAGCTGCTGGGATGCAGGCGAACTTAAACCATGCCGAAGTTGTTGAGACGACTGAGCGTGTGAAGGTAGATTTCAAGCGATTAATAAAAGAAACGCTAAAAGATCTTTAGATAACTGTTGTAGGTGTCTAATTAAGCCAGCTATAAAAAGGTCAAGTAAAAACTGAACTATTTTAAAATTGTTTGTTGTGATTTTTAATGCAACATAAATAAACCTAGAGAAGAATACAAATTTTTTCTAGGTATCT